>CACZSM010000214.1 GCA_902783815.1 uncultured Ruminococcus sp. | reverse complement strand
CCAAAACCAACAATTCCTCCTCAGAACCGTGGACAAGGCAGTTATTCCGTACCGATCAACAAACAAAAACCACCTTCTCCGCCAATTTACGGAAAGACAAATTATACCGTATTGATAGTGTTCCTTGTTATAATAATGGTAGTACAGGGAACTATCGCCGGATTGTGGTTTCCGGGCTTCTTTTCTAATGACAGTACAAATGATGATTCAGGCATACTTTACCAGCCGTCCGGACAGACATCAAAACCGGAAGGCTCTGCGGAAACATCCAGTGGTACGCCTTCTTTTAACGGCGAAATAGCCTATTACATCTTTGACGGCATCGAAGAAACTGAGATCAGTTATAATGACAGTGATAACGGCTTTACAGTCGGAAAAATATCAAAAAACGGCTGCCGCATACATATTGATACCAACGCTGTAACAGCCGGTTCAAAGATATCTGCAAAACCTCTGACAGCCGAGAAAATAAAGGAATTTGATATTGACGGCAAATTTGAAAGGATAGTTTGTCCTGTAGATATTTCCTCTCCGGAATACGACGGTTCACCGCTTGGCAGCGGCATTGAACTGACAATACCAATGCCAAAACAGAATGATGAGGATAATTGGTATCTGGAGCAGTACAGATTTTGTTACTATGACGAGGAAAATAAGGAAATACATTACCTTATGCCGGAAAAAGTGGATTATGAAAAGAATACTATGACAATATCACTCCCCCACTTTTCTTTCTGGTGGGGCGCAAAGCTTACAAAAGAGGAAACTATTGAACAGTTCCTTGATAAGTATTGTATGCAGCAGGTAATTGAACAGTCTGATCTGAAGGAAATTGCCACAGAACTGGAACCATATATAAATGCGAAAACAGAAGCTCTCGGACTTACCAGTGGAGCTGCTAAGGATCTTGCACAAAGTATTATAAATTATCTTGGTTCGCAGGTGAAGTTCTCAGGAGAAAACGGTGATACCGCATCTGATCTGTTTTCAATGGATGTGAATACCTCTACAACTCTTATACGAGCATATTATGATAATGATAAAGAAGCTGCAAAAGGTACTATAGACAGTATTCTTAATTCCCTGACCGTACAGCTGTGGAAGGAAGGCAAATACAGCGAACGCTTTGCAAATGTATTCAAGAAAGAATATGTTAAGGAGTTTACACCTACAGGCATTGATACCCTTATTTCAAATGCAGGTGCGCTGGGTTCTGTTTTCGGAGCAATATATGAGGGTGATGTAGAAGGGGCAGCCGAAAAAGTAGGAGAGATCATGCAGGGTATAGATCCCGCTGTTGAAATTGGTACTAAGTTTGTGCGCCTTGCTGCTTTGTCGCTGCATACAGGGTTTACCTACTGGAAGTCAAATCAGATCGAGGAGCTTTACAAGGTCTATAAAAACGGTGCAAGAGGTCTTTTCGGAAATGAGGTAGAGCCGAGAAATAAGGAGTCCTTCCTGCGCTTTCTGAATACTTCAAGCGGTTTTACTATGGCTAAAGGAATAGGCAGATTCTATAAACTGGATAAAATTGATGAGGTATGCAAAAAATACGGATGGTCGTTCAGTTCCTACAGCGAACTGCCTGACAAGTACCGTGATATCTTCGATAAACGCGCTGAGGACGCTCTGATTGAGTATTTCGAGAAACGCGCTTCTCAGGAAACAGCCGCTGAAAAGTTGAAGGCTATTGAACGGGAGTCTATTGATACTATGCTGAATCTGGATTTCGGTGCGCTGAATTCTTCATATTACAGTGATTTTTTCCGTGAGGATCTTACAGGCGGTTATGATATCGACCTCCGTCTGCAAAGAGTGGTCAATATCCGCTCATACCTGAAAATGATTGTGGATGAAGATAAGCTGGAAAAAGACCGCAAGCTCAGCGGATTTAACTGGGGTTATATTATAAACTGGTGGGTCGGTTACATCTCCCAGAACTCCAAAGAGGACTCTATAGACCTTATTGTAAAGGATCTTAAAGAACATAACCTCCTAAAAGATGGAATGGATGCAATTCTTGAAAAGCGTAAAAGAGAAAAGAATAGTGCAAAATACGCTTTGTTAACTGATAATGCAAGCGGTTATACTCCTCCGGATCAAAGCAGTATTGACTCTGACTGGTTCACTTATACCCCGGTAGAAGCTGACAATCTGATAAACATTGAAAGCAATGGAGATGTAAGTATAAAATTAACTGCCCTGAATGTCACATGGACAAATACCTCTGTGCGAGGAGCAACTGATATCAATAACCGTGGACTTAGCAAAATTGAGCAACTATACAGCAGAAATGAGATAGACATAAAAGCCTCTTATCTGTACTACTCACAAAATTATGAAAGTAATCTTACCACCAAAACCTATCTTATAACAAAATGCTCACCTGTAACAGGAAAGGATACCTTTAAAAAAGTTCCGGATGGTTCTGGTCTGAACCCGGGAAAAACAAGAATTACTACTACAACGCTTAATAAACCAAATGTCGGAAAGATAAAAAGCGGTGTAAAAGTAACATCAAGTTATGCAATGGAAAAAGAGTATAAAGATATCAGCTACCTTACGATCACATCCGATACTACAACAGGAGAAATCAAAAAGGCTGTTATTAAACTATATGGCAATATAAAATCTGAAATAAAAGATACAGATTCCGGAAATAAGGATAACTCCATTTCTTATCTGCAATTCATACTGAAAAAAGATAATTAAGACGCAAACTCTGACCTCCTTTTAAGGAGGTTTTCAGAGTTTTCCTGAATAAAAAAGAGGTGCTTCTATGCTTTGCAAAAATTGTGGCGCAAATATTGAAAACGGTGAAAAATTCTGCTCAAACTGCGGATCACCCGTCAGAATAGCTGTTTCTGATGCTCAGTACAATCATGTTACTCCGAATATCATTCTTTGTCAGGATGGTAAATATCGCTGGGTATATGAGCTTAACCTTATAAAAAATCCTACTGTGTTTTTTCTCATCTGGAAGATATTTTTCTTTATTTTCCTCGCCATATTCTGTCTGACAATGATCGCTGATACTTTAAACGGCTATATGAGTATTGAACGATTCTGGGATAATATCCGTATCCTTGCGTATGTTTTTATTGGTATTACTGTAGTTACGGGTATCAGCTATCTGATCTATGCAGCTATTATGGGCGGAAAATACTGCGTTATGTTTGAAATGGATGATTTTTCGATCAATCATAAACAAATGCCTCATCAGCTTAAAAAGGCTCAGGTATTAGCCTCTTTAACAACTCTTGCAGGCGCTGCATCCGGCAATCTGTCTGCAGCAGCAATTGGTATCAGCTCTACAAGAACAGATTTTGTCTCCGATTTTTCCCGCGTTAAAAGAGTCAGGTCATTTCCGCGTAAGAATCTCATAAAGCTGGATGAGCCTTTTTGCCATAATCAGGTCTATGCCGCTGATGAGGATTTTGAATTCGTCAGAACTTTTATTTTCAATCACTGTACGGGAGCAAAAAAATCATGATAAAAAAAGTTTTTACACTATTGCTTGTCGGACTTGTATTTTTTTCCTTCGGAGGCTGCAAAGAACCTGACCACGATCAGCTTATCTCCGAAATGGGCGAAAAAAACAGAGTCTATCACGAAAAAAGACAAAAATTTCTTGATTCTGAGGTGTATCAATCCGCAGTAAAGCATATTGACAGGGTTCTTAAAGAACAATACCCTGACTGCGAGTATTCTATGTCACTTGAACCGGGAAGGCTTCTCGATGATTCTCTTGACAATTATTCCAATTTCTCAGATAATGCTGAGATCAGAGCTGTATTCTTTAAAAATGCTGATCTCTACATTAAAGTCAATTTCTGGGATTACGGTACGGATGCAGAAGCTGTATGCAAGGTACTGATGGAAAATCAGCTTAGCGGAAGACTTGCGGCTGATAAATATGAACATGATTATTATAGGTTCGATTCAGTTGATAAAGAAGCAAGTCTTGTGCGTGTTCCGGAAGTGTGAATATGACAAATATATACAATATTATCGCAGAGCTATGCTCACATATTACAGGCGCTTTTGATGATGATTCATTGTTCGTCAGTTACAGCTGTATCTCTCCTGCCGCGTCAGAACAGATAAAATGCTTTATATCCAAAAAACTTCCCTTTCTTTTTATCGACCGGAATAGTGACGGGAACCTCTGTATAAAACAGCTTGATGACTCTGATCTCAATGATGCTTTTTTTCACCGTCTTAATGCGTTTATCCCGGAATTGTATATCTCATCAGATTATTTTACAATGATAGGTCTTTTGCAGATAATTGACGAAGGTCTTTGTACAATGCTAAAAAATAAGATAAAGCAGCTTCAGGAGGATGACTTTTCTGTTGTACTCAATACCAACCGTGAATCCACCGGTATCGGAATACTTCCGCGCTGCTCTTGTATCTGGGAAAGGAAACACAGACTTTCACATACTTACAACAGACTTGATAACTTTCTGATAAATATACTTCTGCTTGAAAATTCTATCCTCGGAGAGCTTATTGATAAACACTTCTTTCTCAGACATGATTTTTTCCCCGGATTTTCTGAAAATAAAGGTCTGCGTATTGCTGCAACTCCCCTGCGGATGGAAAGATACTTCAAATCGGAATTGTTTGAGAATAATAAAATACAGTTTTTCAGGATCATTTATAATAATTCCGATCATACGGATGAAAATGAACTGATCTGGCAGAAAATACTCCTGGCAGCAGAAAATAACAGCGATGTGATAGTTTTTCCGGAATTGCTCGGTAATCCGGAAATGGTTGACTTCATCTCATCAAGGCTCAGATCCCTTGAAAAAAACTTTCAAAAAACTATTCCGCCTTTGATAATATTGCCTTCTGTGTGGAATGGTAAACTCAACTCTGTTACAATACTCGATAACAAAGGGAATGTCTTATGCAGTCAAAGTAAACAGAATCCGTTTATATCAAATGTCGGCAGCAGTAATGCACTTGAAGCAATAGCTTCAAATCAGGTCGTAAATATCATCCATTATGAGGGTATTGGTCGTATTGCTGTGCTTATCTGCAAGGATCTGCTTGCAACAAGATATGTTGAACAGCTTATGAGGTGCTTTAAGCTGACTTTGCTTTTTGTTCCTTCTTTCTCTACCGGGTCATATGATTTTCGTCAGTCCTTTGATCTTTGCGCGCATGATGACTGTAATGTTGTCTGGATAAATACCTGCGCGGCTTTTGTAAATGGTAAGGAAAAAAACTTTGAAAGCATCGGCTATGTCAGAAAAAGAGTT
>CACZSM010000213.1 GCA_902783815.1 uncultured Ruminococcus sp. | reverse complement strand
TTTCAAGCGAATTTGGTGCAAGATGACGGAAAAGATGCAAGCAAGACAGGTACTGAGCCGTCAGGCGTGATTTATTCAGTGGTTCCTTAATATTTCTTCCGTAGTATGGCTATTTGTACTCCTTCCAGAAGTCAATATCAGATACAAAACTGCATTGACTTCCCGTTTCAGGATGCAGAAATGTCATTTTACAGCAGTGAAGACACTGTCTTGGAAAGCGCTCCTTGCTGCCGCCGTACATATCATCTCCGGCAAGCGGATGTCCTGCCGATGACATATGCACTCTTATCTGATGTGTTCTTCCTGTTTCAAGTCTGAGGGAAACAAGCGTATAATCTTCTCCGTAATGCCGTATAACGGTATAGTGTGTAACCGCTGATATGCCGTCATCGCCGATCTCCCTTTGTATCATATGTCCCTCTTTCAGACGAATAGGCGAATCAATAGTCCCGTCTGCCGTTATATTGCCCTCGCAGAGAGCCATATATTCCTTTTGTATATGCTTTGGAAGAAACGATGCTGCATATCTTGTCTTTGCTGTAAGCACAAGTCCTGATGTGTCCTTATCAAGACGGTTCACAGCGCGGAACGGGTAGCTTTCACCCCTTTGATTTGCATGGAACACCGCAGCATTTGCAAGAGTATCGCTTTGATGGTCATGTACGGGATGTACAGGCATACCGGGCGGCTTATCCCATAGAATTATACTGTTATCCTCATATATTATCCTTACCGGAATATCAACCGGAGCTATCTCTGAATTATTCTCATGCAGACGCAAAACAAGAGTATCTCCGGCATGAAGGATATCCGTACTTTTCATAAGTCTGCCAGAGCAGGTTATGCCGTTTTCAGCCTGCTTCAGCTTTCGGAGAAGTCTTGATGATACCTCGCAGTTTCTTCTCAGGAAGTTTTTTACGCTTATTTCAGATATATCCTCCGGAACAGTAAATTTCAGCATACCTTGTATCTCACACTCCGATTTTTATACTTCATAAAGAAATTTCAGGCAGATCAGGTATTTCCATAAGACTTCTTACCCTGAAATCGCAAAGAGGATGCGGCATACTGATTTTACCCTTCGGATCATAAATACAGGTAGTAAGACCAGCATTTTTTCCTCCCTGCATATCGGATGTAATCGAATCTCCTACTACAAGTATTCTTGAATGATCCTTTTCCTTTACGCTTTCAAGAGCCTTTTCAAAAAACAGTTTTTCCGGCTTATCGGCGCCAAGCTCCTCAGAAATGAATACGCCCTTTAAAAACGGTCGTATTCCGCTAAGTGATATCCTGCTTTTCTGTACGGTACTGAAACCATTTGTAATAATATAGATATCGTAGCATCTGCTGAGTTTTTCCAGTGCCTGATATGCGCCCTCTGTAAACACAGCCTGTCCTGCAAGCCTTTCAATATACTTTTCCGCAAGCAGAGCCGGCTTTACGGCCTCAGATTCCGGAAAGCACTTTTCAAGCATTTCTGAAAATCTGCGGATCCTCAGTGCGGGCTTAGTTATTTCCTTTAATTCAAGTTTTTTCCACAAAGCCGCATTTATACTGCTGAAAGACGAATATACCTCATCATTGAATACAATTCCGTAAAAGCCCAGCGCTTCTTTCAGAGCATTATACTCACATACCGGGAAGTCAAATATAGTTTCATCTGCATCCATCAGTAATGTAGAATAGTTCATTTTCTTATCCTTTCTTTTTCGAGTCCTTATTACTGAACAGGAGCAGTCATAGCCTTAAAGAAATCGAGAGTCTGGAAGCTGCTCCTTTCGCTGCGGGAAAGGACATACATTTCGGCACAGTCTGCAAACTGTCCAAGAGCCTTTCCCGATACAGCGAATGAAAATAGTTTTTTAGACTCGGCATAAGCACTGTGTCTCATAGCGGTAACGGCGCCCATAGAAAGTCTTATCGAAGCCGGATCACCGTTATAGCAGTCCTTACAAAGCAGTTCTCCCTTTTCAGGCAAAAAATACATTTCCTCCGATTCGTAACAGCCACATTCCTTACAGCATAAAAGATCAGGCATGAATCCGGCGATCGTCATAAGTCTTATCTCGCATACAGCCTTTACCATCAGAAGCGGCTTTGTTCTGATATTGATAATATAAAATGTATTAAGCATCAGACTCAGATATTCGTCAGCGCTGCTTCCCTCCGGAACAAAGGCTATGGCAAGATCACCGAGATATTGTGCAAGCGCAATACCCTCAAAGTCGTCAAGGAGCGGAAAGAACACCCTGACAAGCTCCGCTTCATCTATTGTGTATTTATTGCCCTTTTCGTATATTGACATTCTGGAGTAGCTGAAAAGCTGAGTAGAATTATGATTCCTGTTTTTTGCGTTTTTAGCGCCCCTGACAAAACATTTTATTATGCCCTCAGACCGTGTAAGCACTGTTACCAGTCTGTCATTTTCCTTTATTGTCTGTTCCGTCAGTATCAGACCGTCCGTATTGAATTTCATAAGCGTCCTCCATGATCCCGTCCTGCGGCTTTGCCGTACTGTTTTTGACCTCGCGGTACAGAAGATAATCCTCTACTCTGCCAGTCGCCGCAAAGTGTTCCCATGCGCCGTATTCATCCATTTTTCCCGCCTCCCTGAAGGATGACATAATACCAATCTGCTTTCATACCATATAATATATTATACCCATGAGAGCGGAAAAAATGTCATCTCCGGGCACTCATATCAGCGCCTTTATAAACTTATATATGGGCTTTCTGTACCATTTCATATTTTCGTATAATATCTGAGTTATTTTTTTGCTCATCTCCTTAACGATATCCCTCTGAGTACCGTCCGTACTTTTTTCAGAGTAATTATCTATAAGAAGTATATCTATTACCCTGTCCATTTCACCCTTGTCAAGTGTCGGCAGTATGCTGCATACCTTTTCAGAAAAATCAAGCTCCGATCCATTCATATCAGGCAAAGTTCCTGAAAAATGCAGAGCTGTTATCATTCTGTCAAAAAGTCTGCGGCAGTTCATATTGTCAATATTTCTGATGATGTAATTTCTTCTGAAAACAAAGAACAGCACTGTTCCTGCCAGAAGAACAACAGCTCCCACTACTGCATATATCCAGCCGTTTTCAATATCAAGATTCCAGCCACCCTGCGCAGCTGCGCCATTATCATCGCTCATGCGTCCTGCGGTGTAATCCTCCACACTCCTGAATTTCCACCCATGCTCATGCATAATACGCATCATTTCCATGTAGTCATATCCAGGATAGGATGCCGAAACCGTACCAAGAGTGGAGGGAGTCATTTCAACAGGCACCCAGCCGTAATCTGTGAGGAATATCTCGACCCAGGCATGAGCGTAGCGATCAGTAATTTCAGACTTTTCCCAATAATTTTCGATTTTTGAATCAATCGCCCTGAATGAGCTTTTCGGTACGGCATACCCTGTAACATATCTTGCAGGTATTCCGTACATTCTGTACATCATTGCGGCAGCTGTTGCATAATGTACACAATAGCCCCTATGATTTTCAAAAAGGAAGTATTCGACGGTTTCCTTATTGAATGGTACTGCTCCGGGAGTTCTTGAATAGGTCGCATGATTCTGCAAAGTATAGAGAATAAATGTTGTTACCTCATTCAGAGATTCAAGAGGCGTTTCCTCACACAGCTTTGAAAGCGTAGGAAAGCGTTTGCGGTCACATTGCGTATAGTTCCCCTTTATACTGCGCTCATAAAGGTCAATAAAGCGCTTATACATCGGCATTTCCGGAATATTAGGGTCATCCCATACTTCGGACATATCCACACTGTCAAGAGGATAGTATGTACCCATATATTCGCCGCTGAACATCATATCACCTATACTTTTTGTTGAGTAGTAGGGGGCAGTAAATCTGTATGAATTTCCCCAAAATGTATAGTTCACAAAGAATTTTGTTTCATCACTGTTGCTGCTCACATAATAGTAGGTTTCATCGCCGCTTTCCATTATTTCTTTCATTCTTTTTCCGTAATTGCCGTAATTTGCATAGATGCTTGCGACAAGGTCAGAGCAGTAAATATTGCTGAGCAGACCGGCAGAAAATCTTGTGCCGTCCTCACTGACAAAGGTATCTGACAGGTAACTATCTACCATTTCAAATGAGCCGCTTGTAAGTGAAAATCCTTTTCCCTCATCCAGATCATCTTTGGAATTGTACACCTCAATGTACAGATTATTGCTTATCAAAAAGTAAAGATCATAGTCTTCATTGTAGTAACAGTTATATGTAAAAACACTGCTGTATTCCTTTACAGCGCCAAAATCCCAGAAGGATTCATCATCTATTATATCCGGATTACCGCCGTCATTATAAATGATATTCTTCATTTCCTCCTTATCTACGAATACAGGATCAAAACACTTATAAAAATCATTATATTCTTTATAGTAGCAATCAAGATTTTCGTTTATCCAGAATTCCCGGAGTTTACCGTTATATTCAACAATGCTGACAGGAATAACTCTTTCAACGAAATTTGTCATTGTATTTACGCTTACATGGTCAACCTGTACGCTTTCCCCGTTTTTTCTGTTTTCCGGAGATCTCATGAGCAGCCTTCCCCCGTCGGGATTATAGTAATAGTAATTGCCGCCAAGGTCATAGCCTACCGGCTTTTGTAAAAGATCATTGTAAAAATCACGATACCTGTCCTGGTAAAAAGAAACATATTCGATGGTCTCTTCGGAATACATTGAACCCTCGTTTATCATAGTCTGGAGTATATTATCCACAAATTCCTCACGGTAGCAAAATTGATCTGCCGGAGTGCTGTATCCCAAAGTAATAGCAGGCGACCACGAATAGCCATCATATTCTTTTCCATAGAATGTGGGAAGATACATATTTTCTTTATCCGGCTTTTTTTCCGTATAGAAATCCATGACCTTATTTCCCGTCTGATGATTGTTTCCACGGCTTACAATACCATTTACAAAATCCGTATTGATACCAAGATCCATATTCATCAGGACATCCTGCAAATAAGCATCCGCCTGATATACCTGTCTGAACATTTTTGATTCATTTGTTTTTTCGATTATGACAGCCGGTACAAATGATATCAGCAGAAGCGCAGCTATAACTGCTACTGTAACAGCTGCTGTCTTTGCCCTGTTTCTGACATTGAATATTTTTTTGTACGAGCGGTCTGTCATATTCAGAGCCATAAATCCGAACTGGAACACAACAATACAGGTGATCGCAAACATATTCAGTCTGATATTTACCAGAGGTCCCAGCATTACAACAGCTGCACATACCAGAAAAATAAGATTATGCTTCCTTACAACGAATTCCAGCGCAAACAGTATATAAGACATTATCGACAACATAAGTCCCATGATTATCACCAGATATGTCTTATCCATTTCATCAAAGCCCTTGTAAAGAAATGAAATGTCATTGCTTCTCAGCACAGTAATTATCATTACCCCGACAAGTATGACAGTCACTGCCACAGTACCCAAAGTAAAAAAAACAAATCTTTTCCTATGATAGAAATTCACATACCACATCAAAGTCGTAAGCACACAGAAATATCCCATTACAATCAGGGATATACCGAATGACAGCTCCATCATATCATTAAGACCGATAAAAATGCCTGTCATTCCGAGCAGATATATCACTAAAAGCAGCGGCGAGTTATCCGGAGTTTTTCTTTGTTTTTCAGCTTCCTTTTTTTCTTTTCTTGTCAGCTTTTTTCTCTGCGTGGATATCACGATTTTCTTTTGTCGTTTTATGTCACTCACCCCCGTAAGTCAAAAGCATTGTCCCTAAGCTCACTTTCAAAGCTATCCTTTGTAAAACGGAATACCGGCTCATCCATGAACATCCATTCCAGTTTATTATTTATCACAAAGCCTTTCATTTCCCTGCCTCCGGTAGCATTTGCAAATGTTGCGGCGCTTACTATTCCACTGCTTAATATAAGCTCTCCCATCATATTCGTACAGTCATCACTGCTTTCTACCGTATGAAGTCTCATACCCTTTAAATCAGGATCATACCAATATACTCTCAGTATTACATCCATCCCTGCAAGAGTATCCACTACGGAGCTTACTATCTCAAAAAAGGCGTCCATTACTTCCGCATCAGCGTTTTCATCCGCCGAGGTATCAAGGATCAAATCAAAAATATAGTCATTTTCCTTCTGGTATTCCCTTACCCAGAGGGTTTGTGTCCTTGCGGTATAATTATGGTGGATATGACGAATAAGATCTCCGGGCTGATATTCCCTTACCTGTCTTATTTCCGAATGATCCTCTCCTCTTTCATCCGAGGAAGTTTCTGTAACAGGTTCTTCAGAATAAATACCTATACCCGGAAGGTCTATCCTGAGTTTTTTCGGATAGGGTATTATTGCGACCTCTCCGGTACAGTCACGGACTCTCCTGGAGCTTGCATATATCGCCAGATAGTCAAAAACTACTACCCTTTTTACAGTTATCCTTATTTTTCCGCTGTACGGCGGAGTGAAATAGTATTCTGCCTTTTCAGACTCCCCTTTTGACATTATACCGGCGCTGCCGAAAAATCTTTTACGGGTTTTTATCTTTTTATCTGCTGCATACTGCATCGTAAAATCAAGGCAGTATTTATTTATCGGAAGTTTTGTATTTGTCATGACCTCAAAGGAAAACGGTATCTCAGCGTTTTTATACATAACATTTTTCTGCTCAGGAATCTTCACCTTCATTCTTCTTGCAAGCACTATTGAAATAATACCCGTAACAATAAGGAAAATAATACCTCCTATCATTACGATCATCATAGGCGCACGAGAGTTCATTCCGGCAAAATACCATGTTGCAGCAAGAACCATAAGTGTAACAATAGCCTTTATCATTTTTTTGCACCCATATACGGCAGCTCTACAGATTTTACTATATTCTGTATAACCTCATTCTTCGATATTCCGGACATTTTTGCCGCAGAATTCAGCTTTATTCGGTGTGTCATAACAAACGGCAGCTGAGTCTGTACATCCGTAGGAATAACGAATTCCCGTCCGCTGAGCCACGCTGCCGCCTTAGACATCATTACAAGTGCAATTGTAGCTCGGGGACTTGCACCTCTTTGTATATGCTGGTGATTTCTTGTAGCGGTAACAAGCTGAAGCATATAATTATATACTTCATCCTTGATATAGATATTATGTACATCATCCTGCATCTGTACAAGTGTCTTTGCATCCAGTACGGGAGATACTGCTGATACTCTTGCTTCCTTACCGACTGTTTTTGCTATTTCAAGCTCACTTTTGAAGTCCGGGTAGCCGATCGACATATTTATCATAAATCTGTCTATCTGCGCATCAGGCAGGAACTGAGTTCCACTTGTTCCCGAAGGGTTCTGCGTTGCAATTACGAGAAATGGATCCGGCACAGGTCTTGTTATACCCTCCGCAGACACCTTTCTTTCCTCCATTACCTCCAGCAGTGCCGACTGTGTTTTCGGTGATGTCCTGTTTATTTCATCTGCAAGCAGCAGATTACAGAATACGCTTCCAGGCTGATATACGAATTTATCCTGATCCCGTCTATAGACAGAAAAACCTGTCAGGTCAGAGGGCATTACATCCGGTGTGAACTGTACTCTTTTACAGTCCAGAGTCATAGCTGCGGAAAAAGCATTTGCAAGCGTAGTTTTTCCGACTCCGGGGATATCCTCAAGCAGTACATGACCATTTGCAAGAAAGGCTGTCATTACCTCCTGTATTTCCTTTTCCTTACCAAGTATTACCTTATTTACCTCTTTAAGCACCTGATGCGCCTTTTCGTTAAGTTCCAGCAAAACAAAAACTCCTTTCAGACATCCGTATTATAGCGGATGCGTTTTTTACTATTCGTCTGACTCCCTGACTATATCCGCATACTGAAATGGTATTACCTTTTTCAGATCATCCGGAGAAAGCTCTATCTGAAAGCCTATCCTGCCGCCGCTGCAAAAAATCGTATCCATTCCTTCCGCTGTTTTATGCAAAGTTGTACGGAAAAGCTTTTTCATTCCAATGGGCGAACAACCACCATGAATATAGCCTGTCAGCGGCAAAAGATCCTTCGATTTCAGCATTGATACAGATTTTTCTCCGACAGCTGAAGCTGCTTTTTTGAGATCCAGTTCTTTGCAGACCGGTACAAGAAAAACATAGTGTTCACCGCTTTTGGCGACAGTCACAAGAGTTTTAAAAACACTGTCCGGATCTTCACCGAGTTCTTTTGCGACATCCGTACCGGCTATTGCGCCTTCGTAGTAATGTTCCTCATACGCTATTTTCATACTATCAAGTTTCCGCATAGCGTTTGTTTTATTTTCCTTACCCATACTAAAACCGCTTTCTTTTTATAATAAGTGAAAAGCTCCATTCCCTTTTTTTCACTCCTGTAATATATTATACCTCCTACTACCCCTCCTGTCAATGTTCCCCCAACACAGTTTCCCGTGTGCGTATGTTCCTCCTGCGCAGCTTCTGGAGCTTAATTGTAGTCAGTAACATACATGAAAGTAAAAGAGTCAGGTAATTTCTCCATGTCAGCAAAGCTGACGATGCCGCTTTGCGGTGCGGTGGCGACAGAAGTAGAGAATAGAGAAAAACGAATAGATAATAATGAATAGTGGTGTGACTCCACACTCCTAACTCCACACTCCTAACTCCAAACTATTCGTTATTCTCTATTCGTTATTCACTGAAAAAATTTTGTCCCCCACCGGCGGTGGGACGGTGGGGGGAAATTTTAGCTATCCAAATAAGAGATATCAAGTTCTTCTTCAGTTGTCTGATTTGTAATAAGAATGGGATGGTAGAAATCATAAATAATTTCTATTATATCCCCTTTTTCATCTCTATCGAACAAATAAACACTCATTCTACTGTAATTATAATAATCGTATGGGGATTCCATAACACCACCAAATATAAACCGAGAATTATACTTGTCATTGATATCATCACTGCTTGTAAAGAAATATGCTGTATCGCCGGAGCTTCCGCCAAATACAATCAGATCCGCATCAGCTTTCATATCAAGGAATTTTTCTCTAAAATAATTCATGCGTTCCTGAGGAGTTTGTATGTTCTGGTTCAATACATCCATGACAAGAGCTTTCAAGTCAGTATTTGTGATTTTATTTAATGTTCCGATTCCGGCAATTTCTGATTCCTGCTTTGGGAACATATAGTTGAACTGGTACGCATAATCAGGATATTTTTCAATAGGCATTTCTATCATTTCAAGTATTTTTTCATCGCTGAGTTCAAGGTCATAATAGAATAACAGCAGTCTTGCGGCTTTTGTCCTGAAATTTGTATAGACCATACTTGGATCACTAAGATCCTTTTCGGGTACTTCTCGATGTTTTGCTTTGTACTTATCAACTATATTATCAACTCTGTAATTGGTGTAAGTATTTTTTACAGTTCTTTCAATAATTTCTTCATCAGATAAATTGTATTCAGCGAGAATAAGATTTTTCAAGTCATCCACAATATATTCATAATACTTTTCAGAAGTAATACACTTTTCTCTAATCTTTTTCTCACATTCATCTTTCAGTTCTTTAGCTTTAGCAAGAGCTTCTG
>CACZSM010000212.1 GCA_902783815.1 uncultured Ruminococcus sp. | reverse complement strand
CCGATCGCGACTCTCTGTCTCTGGCCGCCGGAAAGCGCCTTCGGCTTTCTTTCGAGAAGGTGAGCGATATCAAGTGATCTTGCAGCCTCTTCAACGCGGCGTCTGATCTCATCCGGCGGAGTCTTTCTGAGCTTAAGGCCGAATGCCATATTATCAAAAACGGTCATATGCGGATAAAGAGCGTAGTTCTGGAACACCATTGCGATATCTCTGTCCTTAGGAGATACATCGTTTGCGAGAACATCGCCGATATGCAGTTCGCCCTTTGAGATATCCTCAAGACCTGCGATCATACGAAGAGTTGTTGATTTACCGCAGCCGGACGGACCAACGAAGATAATAAATTCCTTATCTTCAATTTAGAGGTTGAAGTCGCTTACTGCGACAACATTGCCATCATAGATCTTGTAAACATTTTTTAATGATACACTTGCCATAGTTATCCTCCTGAGTTCGCGATTCGGTAAAATGTCCCGTTGATCATCTGATCTGACACTACCTCAAAGCGTATTTTTATACTAAATGTAACAATAATAATATAACAGATTTTTTTATAAATTGAAATACTTTTTTTTACTAAATTATTGCCAAATTGTTTAGATATAATTCACATAAGACAAAAAATTATTATCATTTTTGTACATTTTGCATACGGATTTTATGTTCATAATTCGTTCTTTTGACTAATAATCTTAATAATTTCATCACTATTAAGTTCTCTGCATTTACCAGATCCGAGTGTCGGATCGAGATAAACCTCACCGATGCGAAGTCTTTTCAGGCGTAAAACCTCTGTTCCGACGGCATGGAACATTTTTCTTACCTGATGGAATTTACCCTCACATATTTCCACAAGAGCAGTTTTTTCTCCTGTTATTTTCATTTTAGCCGGCAGATACTTCTCATCTCCGCATACTATGCCCTGTGCAAACAGTGTAACATCCGTCTGAGTGAGAGGTCTGTCACATACAGCCTCATAGAGCTTGAATACATGGCTTTTAGGGGCAAGCATACGGTGTGCAAGCTCTCCGTCATCTGTGATCAATATAAAACCCTCAGTGTCCTTATCGAGCCTTCCAGCCGGGAACAGACCCTCTCTTTTAAGCTCCTGCGGCAGCAGATCGACAACAGTAGGGGTGTGCCTGTCCCGGCTTGCAGAGAGAATTCCACGGGGCTTATTGAGCATTATATACAGGTATTTTTTATACGCTACTGTTTTGCCTTCAACTGTTATTATAGTTTTTTCCGGATCGAATTTTTCATCTGCTCTTTGTACAGTTCTGCCGTCCGCAGAGACAAGTCCACGGCGTACAAGTTCCTTAGTTTCCTTACGGCTTGCAATATTCTGTCCGGACAATATTTTATCCAATCTTTCAAGAGGCATTGCCATTCATCCTTTTTATTATAATATAATACACTGCCATCATCAATAACCCGGCTAAAGAACATACTATACCCTCTTTCAGACCGGGCGTGCTGTATCTGAAAACTATCTCAGATCTTGTATCTGCCGGGACTTTTACAGCCATAAAGCCCTCATTTACCTTTTCTATGACCGTTTCCTGACCGTTTATCTCAGCTGTCCAGCCGTTGTCGTAAGGTATGCTGAAAAATACAAGTTCCTCTTTGTTTCCGGAGGTAAAATGAGCAGTTACAGTGTTATTTTCAAAACGGATATCATCACAGTATTTACTTCTTCTTGCATTGCAGTCAGCAGAAAAACATTCATCGTCATATACAAAGCTGTTTGTATCTTTGTGGTGTGTAAGTATTCCTCCGAACCTTTCAGCCTGCTCGTCACTAAGCACAATAGCCTTCAAAAGCAGCAGATGTCTTTTACTTTCATCCGCATCCATGAACTGTTCCTGAGTTATGTATTCATCATAGGTGAATCCATAAGGAATATAATTTTCATTTTCATACACATCAAAGCTCCCTGCGCTGCAAAGCCTTTTCCATCCCGGCATACGGGTCTGACCGAAGCTGCTTTCAAATTTTGAGGCATTATTGCTATATGCGAACAGATACTTCACGGACAGAAGACTCCTTATACCGTATAGATTTATACCAGGCTCTGAACGCACAAGACGATCATATCCGAGTGAGTTATAAAATTCTGTGACTGAACAGGGTACTATACTGTGAAATGCCTGAATGGATGGTATCTGCCAGTACATTGAAGTATTTTCCATAGTGTAGTAGAAATCCGATCTTACACTCTCTATATCAGGGAGCTTTTCACGGACTTCCTGTTTGCTGCCTATAACGGAATCAATTATATATCCTTTTTTGTATGACGAATCAAGCACTCCTGCACCTATGAGAATATTACCGTATAAAACTACCATAATTGAAAGAACAGCTGCAAGCCTTTTGAATGATATCCCGCTCTTTTTTCTTTTGCTAAGGATATAAGCCGTACACCCAAGTCCGGCGGCGGCTATCCCACACCACAGCCAGAACCTTAACGGGTATCTTTCATTACCTGTAAGACTTTCAGGCAGAAGTGTTGTCAGCAGAGCAGCTGACGCTGTAACAGAGGTACAAATAATCAGCGCAGGCTTATTGTTTGTTTTTTTGTCATCAAGGCTTACCGCTGTAGCCAGTGACATAAGCAGTACCGGCATATAGAACCACCTTGCATAATATGTACCGTTAAAAAGCTGGAACGAGCTGTTAAGCACAGGTATAAGACTGAATATGAGCATTGCCGGCAGAATTATCTTCAGCCAGCGGTGCTTACGCAGCGAGTAAAGGGCTATTACACCGACCATACCGAACATTGGTATATATGCCGAAATACTCGACCAATTGCCGTTTTCGTCATTTATAAAACTCAGATAGTTTGGCATATCCGGCGGAAAGAAAAGAGATATCAGGATATGCAGGTATCTTTCAATGCCTTCATAAAGCAGTATATCACTTCCGCTGAGCATTATCCCAAGCCGCTGATTCTGCAATACAGCTATTACGGACGGAACAAGCAATACTCCTGCGCAAAGCAGTCCGGCGACTATTTCAAAAACAAGTACAATAAATTCCTTTATTGTCATGCGGAAGTCCTTTAAAAACATTTTCAGGCACCAGTAAAGAAAAATAAAAACGGTCTGTCCGGCGAAAAAATAGTAATTCATCAAAACGGACGCAAATACTGTCAAAGCAAAAAGGCCTCTTTTTTTGTCGATGACAAATGAATCAATTGCTGCCATCATAAGTGGAAAAATAATAAGAGGTTCATGAAAATGGTTGAAAATGATATTATAAACAGCTATGCCGGAAAAAGCATACAGCACTCCGCCGACCATAGCGTATTTTTTATCGCTTACATACCTTTGAAGGAAAATATAGGCTGTCATAGCTGCAAGTCCGGATTTTATCATAAGAAGCGGAGCTAAAAGATAGGGCACAGCTTCCGAGGGGAACAGCAGTGTTATCCAGAAAAATGGACTGCCGAGCAAATAGAAGCTGTATGATCCGATAGTGTTTGCGCCAAGATCAGTAGTATAGCTCCACTGTGCAGCGCCATTCCGGATAGTGTCGTGGAGCATAGTGTAAAAGGGTATCTGCTGATAGTTATAATCCGCATAGTACAGAAAGCAGCCCCCATTGGCAGCCATCCATACCGTTAATACAAGCACAGCAATTCCAAAGCCCCATAAAAATGTCATCAGCGGATAATATTTTGTTTTATTATACGATGCAGTCATATACATCCATATCCTCCTATGCTCTGGTGTAGCCTTTTCT
>CACZSM010000211.1 GCA_902783815.1 uncultured Ruminococcus sp. | reverse complement strand
ATTGTTGCAGAAACAGCAGAAATTTCTGATAACATGACAATTGACAAAATGATAAAGATCACAGTTCAGGGAGCAGTTGTTGCAAATGCTTTTACAAAGCCAAATCAAGGCAATCAATGTAAAAACTCAGTAGCATTTCTTGAACTTCTGGCAAAAAAATACACTGAGCATTTCATCGAAGCAATGTCATCAAATGAGCCAATTGGTGTAGGTGCAAAATGGGGTTATATGTTTGACTACTATAATGACCTTTGCAGAGTACTTGAAAAAGCAGTCCCGGATGCTAAAGAGAGGTATAATTTTGATGCCGGCAATGCTGTGATAGAAAACACAATAAACAGAGAGGTTATTGATGTTAAAAACAGTGTAAGAAGACAGGTAATGGATTATCTGAATGGCAGTGCGGATATAATTATACTTGATCCAATAAGAGCGGAATTAAATGAAAACCATAAACAATGGAGCGCAATGCAGCATGAAGTGAATATGTTAAAGCAGCTTACTATTTGTGGTGAATTTTATGGCAGATATGTTTCATATAAATTTATTCAGAATCCTGCTGCGATCGAAGATTACATAAACTATTATTTCCGTTACAGTGAAGTAACGGAAGCAATAAATGTAATGAAACAAGTTTATAAGATGGCTATTGAAAATAATGTTCCTATCGGTGATAGGCTTAAACTGTTTGAACTTATTTTTGAGAGAAATAATTACTGGGAGGATCGCAAAAAAGCGATCAAAGAAGCCGCTGTTGATATCATGACAGAAAACAGTAAAAGATATGATGAAATATATGCTGTTGAGTGTCCAAAGCATGAGGTCGTCACCAGATGCTGCTATGCCTTGTATCTTGAAAAAAGCAATTACGAAAACAGAAATAAAGACAGACTTATTGCAATTTGTCAGGATAGTTCAAAGGAAGTACGGCGCACAGTAACAGAAATAATTGGAAAACATATGGAATATAGATCTGAGGTTACTGATATGCTTACGGCAAAGAAACAGGCTGTAAGAGAGACTGCTGTTGATATAATAGCTTTGTGGGGTGCAGAAAACTACCGGGATGCGCTTACATCTGCTGCTGAAAGGGAAAAAAGCGCAAAACTTGCTGATAAGATAAGATCTATACTGAGCGCAAAAGTATCAAACAGTAATAACGGAGATCAGGTATTCTCACCGATAGCGTTTGTAGAGGATATACATAAGGGCGGCAGAGCAAGAAAGATATCATGGCTGTTCGATACTGCCGTACCGGAGGTACATTTCAAAAGCGGAGCTTTGGCAGATGAAAAATATATGCAGGCGCTTATACTCTGTTACAGTACCATGCCGGTTCCCGGCAGAAATGAAAACGCATTTCTGCTTGCCGCAGAGCTTAATGATAATGAGCTTCATCGTTACGCCGCAGAAGTATTTTCCCATTGGCATAGTGCTGGAGCAGAATCAAAAACGAAGTGGGCGATGTATTTTGCAGTCATACATGGAGGAGGCAGCATAGTTGAGATCGCAATGAAATGTATAAAAGACTGGGCAGAAAATATGCGTGGAGCTATTGCTTCTGAAACAGTAAAGGCAATAGCACTTAACGGAAGTCCTTTTGCGCTTATGACAGTTGATAATCTCGCACATAAATTCAAGCATAAACAGATAAAAAAAGCTGCTGTCGAAGCAATGGAAAGTGCAGCGGAAGCGCTTGGAATAACTGCGGATGAGCTTGGCGACCGTATAGTTCCTGATCTTGGTTTTGATGAAAATATGGAAAGGATATTTGATTACGGTGATAGAAAGTTCAGAGTTTGTCTTTCACCTTCCCTGGAGCTTGAAGTTTATGATGACAATGGCAAGAAACTGAAAACAATGCCTGCACCTGGAAAAAAGGATGATGAGACATTAGCAAATCAGTCGAATGCAGAATTCAAAGGACTGAAAAAACAGCTTAAAAATGTATTATCTATTCAGTCAGTGCGTCTTGAGACGGCTCTGCTTGCAGATAGAAGATGGACTAAAGAAGCATGGGAATCACTTTATGTAAAAAATCCCGTAATGCACAGCTTTGCTATAGGTCTGATCTGGGCTGCATACAGCGGAGAAGATGTCACTACTTTCCGTTATATGGAGGATGGTACATTCAATACAGTTGATGAGGATGAATTTGAAATTCCGGATGACTGCCGCATTGGACTTGTACATCCTATAGACCTGGATGAGGAAACATTATCCGCATGGAAGGAGCAGCTCAGCGATTATGAGATAATTCAACCGATAACTCAGCTTGAAAGACCTATTTACCGCATCAAAAACGAAGAAATAAATACGCTTGATCTTAATCGATTCAATGGAAAGTCAATAAATGCCTTGTCACTTATGGGACGGGCAACAAAACTCGGATGGGGAAAAGGCTCTGCACAGGATGCCGGAATGTTCTATGTATTCTATCGTGAAGATGTGACCGAAAGAGTAAAGGCTGAAGATGGTTTATACATTCTGAAAGGTACAGCTGCGGAAATGCATTTCAGCGGTTGTTATATAGCAGTCGAGAACGAAGAAGTAACAATAGAAAATGTAAGATTCTATCATCCAGGTACAATT
>CACZSM010000210.1 GCA_902783815.1 uncultured Ruminococcus sp. | reverse complement strand
TGAAAACCGGGACACGAATCAGTTTGCGTCCGTAAATTCGAGGCGGAAAGCCGCAGTAATACTGTATGTATTGCAAGGCTTGACAACGAAGCATACGGGAAAATTGACAGCAAAATGATCGTGAAGGAGATTTTCAGAGGTTCACTTATTATAAAAATACCTCTGCTGAATCAAAAGGTTCGTCCTGTGATGAAGGTGCAGGCTTTTAACAGGTAAGTATAGTTTGCCTGTATGTGTTTGCGCCCATAGTACGGGTGCTTTTTGTTTTTGTGAGGAAAAAAAGGAGATATTTTAAAATGGAAAATCATGTTTCGATCATCGGAATAATTGTCGAGAATCTTGATTCTGCTGATAAGCTCAATGAGCTTCTGCATGAGTATGGTAACTACATCATCGGAAGAATGGGTCTGCCGTATCCGAAAAAGGAGCTTAATGTCATCAGCGTAGTGCTTGATGCTCCGACAGATGTTATCAATAAGCTTGCCGGAAAGATAGGTATGCTTGATGGTATAAGCTCAAAGGTCGTATGCTCCGACAAGTAATATGAGAGAACTTGTAGATAAATTAGAGGAAAACAAGGTCTTGTCGAAGGAGGAGTACATACTCCTTATAAAGAACCGGGATAATGAAATATCTGAATACCTTTTTGAACGGGCAAGGGCTGTACAGCAGAAGTATTACGGGAAGAAGGTATTTGTCAGAGGACTGATCGAATTTACGAATTATTGCAGGAATGACTGTCTTTACTGCGGCATAAGAAGGAGCAACCGCAATGCACAGAGGTACCGTCTGACAAAGGAGGATATCCTGAACTGCTGCAGGGAGGGATATGAACTTGGATTCCGTACATTTGTACTGCAGGGCGGTGAAGATCCGTATTTTACGGATGAGCGGCTTGCAGATATTGTAAGCAGTATAAAGGAGGATTATCCGGATTGTGCGTTAACGCTGTCTGTGGGGGAAAAGGAGCATGAAAGCTATCAGATGCTATTTGACGCCGGCGCAGACAGATACCTCCTTCGTCACGAAACGGCGGATGATGCCCATTACCGCAGACTGCACCCTCCGGAGCTTTCTCCGGAGCGCAGAAAGAAATGTCTGTATGACCTTAAAGCAATAGGATATCAGGTAGGATGCGGATTTATGGTAGGGTCGCCGTACCAGACGGCGGAGAATCTTGCTGATGATCTCGGATTTATAAAGGAGCTTCAGCCGCATATGGTGGGCATAGGTCCCTTTATCGCCCAGCGTGATACTCCTTTCAGAGATATGAAAAACGGTACCCTGGAGCAGACTCTTATCATGCTTTCGCTTGTAAGGCTTACCCTGCCGTATGTGCTTCTGCCATCTACGACAGCGCTTGGCACTATAGATCCGACAGGCAGGGAAAAAGGGATACTTGCCGGAGCAAATGTTGTGATGCCTAATCTTTCTCCGGTATCGGTAAGAAAGAAGTATCTGCTCTATGACAATAAAATATGCACAGGCGATGAATCCGCCCAGTGCCGGAGCTGTCTGCAGATGCGTATGAAAGGCATAGGCTATGAAACTGTTGTCAGCCGGGGAGACTGTGTAAGCCCGGAGCCTGACGCTCAGAATTAATATTTTTATAGAAAGAAGAAAGAAAAATGGCAATTTATGATCCTAAATCATTAAAGGCTGAGGAATTTATCAACCATGAGGAAATACTGGAAACTCTTGAATATGCTGAAAAGAATAAGCATAACAGGGAGCTTATAGAGGAAATACTGGAAAAGGCAAGACCAAAGAAAACTGGCAGAGGCGTTGAATGTGCAGGACTGTCCCATAGGGAAGCAAGTGTTCTTCTTGCCTGTGATCTGCCGGATATGACGGAAAAAATGTATGACCTTGCAAGAGAGATAAAGGAAGCATTTTACGGTAATCGTATAGTAATGTTTGCTCCGCTTTATCTTTCAAACTACTGCGTGAATAAATGTGTTTACTGCCCTTATCATTATCAGAATAAGGAAATACCAAGAAAAAAACTTACTCAGGAGGAGGTAAAACAGGAGGTCATCGCTTTGCAGGATATGGGACATAAGCGTCTTGCGATCGAAAGCGGTGAGGATCCTGTCAATAACCCTATTGAGTACATTCTTGAGTGTATAAATACTATCTACAGTATAAAGCATAAAAACGGAGCTATACGCAGAGTTAATGTAAATATAGCTGCTACAACTGTCGAAAACTACAGAAAACTTAAAGAAGCAGGTATCGGCACATATATCCTTTTCCAGGAAACATACCATAAGGAAAGCTATGAAAAGCTCCATCCGGCTGGGCCTAAGCATAACTATGCCTATCATACGGAGGCTATGGACAGAGCTATGGAGGGCGGCATAGATGATGTCGGTCTGGGAGTTCTCTTCGGACTTGAACTCTACAAATATGAGTTCGCCGGTATCCTTATGCACGCAGAGCATCTTGAAGCAGTACATGGAGTAGGCCCTCATACAATAAGCGTACCGAGAATTAAAAGAGCTGCCGATATAGACCCGACAGTCTTTGATAACGGTATTGATGACGATACCTTTGCAAAAATAATTGCCTGTATCAGAATAGCAGTACCATATACAGGTATGATAATCTCTACAAGAGAAAGCGAGGCTTGCCGCGCAAAGGTTATGGGACTTGGTATTTCACAGATTTCCGGCGGTTCAAGAACATCTGTGGGAGGCTACGCAGGCTACTCCGCAGATGAAAGACCTCATGATACGGAACAGTTCGATGTATCAGATCAGCGCAGTCTGGACGAAGTAGTAAAATGGCTTATGGAAAAGGGCTATATACCGTCATTCTGTACGGCTTGCTACCGCGAGGGCAGAACAGGCGATCGTTTTATGGCTCTGTGTAAGGTGGGACAGATACAGAACTGCTGTCATCCTAATGCTCTTATGACATTGCAGGAGTTCCTGACAGACTACGCAAGCGAGGAAACTAAAAAAATAGGCGAAGAACTTATCGCAAGAGAAATAGTAAAGGTACCAGACCCGAAACGCCGTCAGAGAGCTATTAATTATCTCGATGAGATTAAGAATGAGGGAAAAAGAGATTTCAGATTCTGAGGAAGTGACTGCAATGAGCCTGAATTCAACGCCAAATGCCGATAGAGTGCATATAGCGTTTTTTGGCAGAAGAAATGCCGGAAAATCCAGTGTGATGAATTCCGTTACCGGACAGGATATAGCAATAGTATCGGATGTCGCCGGAACTACTACTGACCCTGTTTCAAAGGCAATGGAGCTTCTTCCGCTGGGACCCGTTGTCGTGATAGATACGCCTGGGATAGATGACGAGGGCGAGCTTGGCAGACTGAGAGTAAAGAAAAGCTATCAGGTACTGAATAAGACGGATGCCGCAGTCATCGTTATTGATGCAGCCGAGGGTATTACAGATGTGGAAATGGCACTTATCGACAGGATAAAGAAAAAGGGCGTACCGTATCTGGTAGTATATAACAAATCCGACTTAAAGCCTGTCAGTACAAATGACAGAAATGAGATATCTGTAAGCGCTAAAACAGGTGAGAATATTTACGAGCTTAAGGAACGCATCGCTGAGATCGCAAGAGGACAGGAAAATACAAGACATATCGTATCTCATATGCTCAGCAGCGGCGATATAGCAGTGCTTGTAACACCTATAGACGGTTCTGCGCCAAAAGGAAGACTTATTCTTCCTCAGCAGCAGACTATCCGTGATATACTCGACAGCCATTGTACAGCTGTTGTAACTCAGCCGGAGGAGCTTACGAATACACTTGCATCACTTTCAAAAAAGCCGAAAATGGTAATAACAGACAGTCAGGCATTTGCAGGGGTAAGCCGTGATACTCCTGCGGATATCCCCCTGACATCATTTTCGATACTATTTGCAAATTACAAGGGGAACCTGCGCCTTGCGGTAAAGGGAGCAAAAATGATAGATAGTCTTAAGAAGGACGACAAAATACTGATATCAGAAGGCTGCACACATCACAGGCAGTGCGGAGATATAGGAACAGTAAAGCTGCCTGCACTTCTAAAAAAATATACGGGAATACAGAATTTCCAGTTCGTATGGACAAGCGGAACGGAATTCCCGGAAAAGCTGTCCGACTACAGTCTGATAATACACTGCGGCGGCTGTATGCTGAATGAAAGGGAAATGCAGTACAGACTGAGGTGTGCTGAGGACGAAGGAGTTGCGATAACGAATTATGGAACGGCTCTTGCACATATGAACGGCATACTTAAAAGAAGTCTTGAAGTGTTTCCGGAAATATCAGAGCTGCTGAAAAATTGAGATATCCCGGTATAAAAACCAATGCCGCTGTCAAGTGCTTTTGCGCCTGATGGCGGCATTCCATATCAGCGTGGAGGTGTCTGTGCAAGTGTGGAGTTTGTTGGGTAAAAAAACAGAAATATAGTATGAGTAAGTGTGTTTTGTTGGTCGGTAAGGGTAAGGTTTTGGTTTGGGTACGATCGTTTACTTCGGTTTTTGTGATTCTGTATAGTCTGGTATAAATTGGTATAGTCCGGTTCTGTTTCGTTTACTTTACTTTACTTTGAACTACTCTACTCTCATTTAATTTACTTTCATTTACTTTACTTTTATCTAATTTACTTTAATTTACTTTAATTTACTTTGCTGCATTTGCCGGGGACAAAT
>CACZSM010000209.1 GCA_902783815.1 uncultured Ruminococcus sp. | reverse complement strand
CTGTAAACATAATGATTATTGCTGCTGTCCAGCTCGTCAAGTCCTGATAGCTTCAGATAGTAAACGCCGTTGATAATACCGTCATTGACCGTGTACACGCCGTTTACAGGTGTATAAGATTTGTCCTCAATATAAGTCTGCGCGGTAATATATACATCTTCCGTAACATTTGTGGTTATCAGCTGATTTGAGCTATCATACTTCTTGTGACCATTACTGTCAAGTTCAGGGATATTGGCGGTTCTCCGTATTTTGAATGTGAAACCATCCGTACCTGTTCCCTTGTTGGCAGTAATTATCATCTTTCTTTTCAGAGAGGTATTGCTCTTATCTGAAAAAATGATTACCGGATTATAGTTACTATTTACTATACTATAATTATACTCACACTTTTCTGTCTTATCGACCTCTTTAGATTCACCATTAACAGTTTGTGTTTCCTTATACGCTACAGTCCTGTATCTGTCAAGTTCCTTTACGATAACTGAGAATTTGCCGTTTATCGTATCAGCCGCAGGAACTGTCAGGGAAGTTCCTGAGTAAGTTTTAATATCATCATAGAACCTCTGTGCAGGTACGGTAATATCGGTTACATCAGCAAATGCGCTGTCATCCTGTGACGCAAGCCTTCTCTGTACCTTAAAGCTGAGGGGACTTGTCTGCCCGTTTGATGTTACCAATTTAAGATCACATTTATCAATTCCCTTGTATGTGTTCGGGAATGTATCTCCCTGTTTGTACCTGTAGCCCAGGCTGCTATCAGTATCCTTGAAAGTGCTGGTTGTTCCCCACACATACGGTGAATTATAGTATATCCAGCTTTCGCTTGATTCTTCTCCGCCGTTGACTATATCGCTTATCTCATCATCTGTAAGACTTTCTATATTTGGTATTCTGTCAAGGCTGCTGGATTTTATCGGCAGTGGCATAGCTCTTGCGGAGATATCCACGCCGACTTCGCTCTTATACTCTTCCTCACCGTCATCCATCCATACCTTATGGAAGTCTATGCGCTCGCCGCCGTCACCGAAAATGTTCTTTGCGGTAAACAATTGCGTACCGTCGGGGAGAAAAGACGAGGAATAGATCGGGCTGCCGGGCGCATCCGAGACCTCAGTAAGCGAGAATCTGTTCAGGTGTCCCTCATCGTCATATCTTGGCAGATTGAGGATATTGACGGCATATTTTTTCTGAAAGTCATAGCCATCTACAAATGTATTCCTGCTTACGGTAAACTGACCGTTGGATTTTGGATCGGTTTTTATAAGCAGATTGCCGCTGCTGTCCTCTGAGCCATCGGTATATTGAAGGTCTATACCGGGGTTGTATGTAACATACTGACCGGAAGTATAGTCGTATTTAAGCAGCTGGAGAGTTACATTTGCATTATAGGCAGCCAGAAGCTGATCGCGCGGAACAGAATCCCAGTCCTTGTTCATAATGATCTTTACTTCACCGACAAGCTTGTATTCATAGTCAAAGGAGCCTGTTGTATTGTTCCAGAATACCCTTACCTCGAAGTCATGGCTGCCGATCGTTATTCTGACATAATCGACCTCATCATTGTTACTGCCTATCAGCTTGACAGGTCTGCGGGTGTCAGTCGGCTGACCGTCCATTTTTACGCTGCCGGTACCAGAATCAAAAGCCATTTCAATATCAGTGGTATAAGTTCCTGTTTTATTATTGTCAGTACGGGAAATATCAGTCTGAACTACCCTATACTGATAGGCGTGACCTGTTTCGTCATACTGGTTAACTGGATAGAACACACCGTTCTTTTCCATCATTTCCGCCGAGAAGCCGTCTATTGTGAGCTGACCTTCCGTAAACGCCGGAGTACCTGTCGAAGGGTCTGCCGTGTGCTGTACAGGAGCTATATTTTCCCACTTACCGGTAGATGCATCGAACCTTTGAAGCTGATACTGGATCTCTGCGGTACCGCCCTGAAGCTCAGCGGCTATCCACTTTGCATCCACGCCGTAAGCGATCGAGCCGGTCAGGGAGTTCTTGACGGTAGCACCGTTTGGGAATACTGCCGTGCCATAATATGTGCCGTTGTCACCTTGTGCGAACGGATAAAGAAGACCGTGGGAGTCATAAAAATACTCTATACTGTATCCCGACAGCGAAAGACGCTCTTTTGCAAAGTAAACATATTCCTTACCCGAGTTGTCGTATTTTGCTATATCTATGGGATGATCGCTGCTGTCAGCATAAACATATTTATGCTTTTTTACTCCGTTTTCTTCATATTCAACATCCTTTATTGTCCATGTTCCCACCTGAGCGACTCTGCTTTTGCTTGTAAGATCATTCGGGTCATTAACATAACGGTAAAGCAAGAAGTCGCCGGCAGTACCGTTAGTGACAGCATTTTCTCTGTTGGTCTGATTATCAATGTCAGCCCATGCAAGGGGACCCTCAAAGGTCGTTGTGCCGGTGAGCAGGAAATGGAGCTCTCCGTCCTGGTATGCCCTGTCAACGATGTTTGAACGTACACCAGAATTCACGCCGGTAACTACATAGCTGTCATTTCCGGGGGTATAGCCAGGCGTTTGCGGATCGGTTACCTGACTTACAGGTATAGGTTCATTGGCCTTTTGCTTCACGGAATAGACCTTTGCCATACCGTCTTCGGTGATCTCGAAAAGATTCTTGAATTTAAGCTGATAGTATTGCTCGTGTGTAACGGGATCCTCAACGGAACTGTATTCAAAGGGCAGCCTGTATGATGTTACTGCTCCGGTATCTGGGTCGGTGACCTGTTCGTATACATTTTGGATGTAGGCTTTCTTATCTGCATCAGTAATAGCATCCAGTTCAGCCTGAGTATAAGTAAGCGGAATGTTTGTAATGTTATTCGGGTCGGTCTCGTCCTTTAGCTCAAAAAATTTATTGATAAAATCAAAATCTATATTATTCTTTGTTATTTCGGATGAATGAGCCGAATCCAGCCAGTTTATCTTACAGGTGAAGTCCTTAAGGCTGTAGTTTGTAAAATGAGTTTTTGATTCATCAGCAGTAATGCTGTAATTGGATATACTTCCCGTTGGAGCCGGCAATACCTCCTCGCCAATATATATATATTCCTTGTTGTCAGACGAACGCTCGGGAACGCTGTAGGAATAGATAACATTGTTGCTGTCCTGTTCGATTATTTCTCGTCTGAGGGTAATACCAGAGTCCTCTGCAGGATATGGCGAATACTGTATGGAGCCACCCTCTCCCTCTACACCTCTTGAAAGGTTAAAGGTTATGTCTTCCTTAGCAGGTCTGCCGGAGTTTGTGTCACGCCACAGTACACTCATGTTTACATCGACCATAGGTGTCAAGCAAAATTCCTTTAGTGTAAAGGTTTCGTTATTTATAGTCACAGTTGAGCCTGATGTCTGGTACTGAAGTTTGTAAACCTTACTGGTTGACAGAGTACTGTCATCCTTTGCAGGGTCGCCTGTCGGGAAATTTGTATTATCAATTTCAGAAAATGATCCGCTGTTTGCAGCGCCTGATGCCTCGCCTTTATCATACTCTTCAAGCACTTTAACATGCGTTACATTACCTTCTTCGCCAACATTATCTTCAAGAATCGGTTTTATAACAATACGAGCGATCCTGTTGGATATAAGGAAATTCTTGAAAGGACTTGAGGTGTTGTTTTCAAAAAACTTGACTGTTCTTCCCTGCTGCAGATATAATACACCGTCATTAAGATATACAATACTGTCTTCTGAATCAGAGAACTGATATTCGCCTGTCAAAGCTACCTTTTGGTATGAATATGTCGGCTCCACACCCTCCTGAGGAGGATCAGGTACTGTTACCAGTTTGTACAGTTCAATCTGAAATCCTGATGTAATACCTGTCTGAGCAGTATAGACATTATTATAGATGCCAACGCCGTTCAAATCTAAACCCTCCGCGCCGGCTTTTTTATAAGGCATAGTAGTAAACAGAATTACACATACAAGAAAAAAAGCAATAAATCTGTGCATCAGACTTATTTCGCCATTTACCATTTTTTCATTCTGCATACCTCACTTTCTTTTGTATATCAAAAGCATTTATGGCACAGCTTTCCCATCTTATCCAATATATTATACACTTTTTTTAATAAAAATCTATACTTATTTATACAAATATTCACTTTTTATTTAGAAAAAAGATGGCAAATATTTTTATTATCTGTCACTCATGCACAAAATTGGCAAAAAATAGGCATATAATTTAATGAACATATAAAAATATCAGTTGAAGCCAAATTTCATTTTTGTGAATATTTTGTGTAGAGCTTCAGAACGCAAGGTTCAGTCCGCAAAAAAAATGATATAATACTGATGGTGCTTTTGTATTCAATAGTGACGCTTAAAAATGGCAATGATTTTAAAAATGATCTCTTTTTCTCCGCATTTGACTATAACCGTATCCGAAAGGTGCAATATACATCTTTTTGTGAGCTGTGATCTTTATATCCACACCAACATCTATAACATGACGGTTTCTTTTGTACAAGCTTTTTCCATGCACTTATCTCTGTAAGGACAAGCAGCACAATCTGAATGATAATGTCTGATTATTTCATCAGGCTCTGAAACAACGCCCAGATATTTGCCCTATGACCATTCTGTCCGCCGGGCTTTTTGCCGCTTTTTCCTCTCAAACTTTTTGTTGCAGGCTTCTTCTTCAAACCATCGCTTGACCGGAGATTTGCCTGCAACTTCCTTCAGATTCCGTCTCACGGCAGACAACCTTGGTGTTCGGCTATATCCTTCCCGCTGTCGGGCGGATTCGGGACTCTCACCCGTTAGAAATGTGCGCCGCCGGGCGCACCTAAAAAGCCGTGTTTCTCATAACCAAAACAGAAACACGACTGAAATATTTTTGTAGCTTATTGATTATTGCAGCTAAACAGAGTATAATAATATCAAATCACGATTTGGTATTTGATAGTTATTCTTCCTATTGGATGATCTGAG
>CACZSM010000208.1 GCA_902783815.1 uncultured Ruminococcus sp. | reverse complement strand
TAGTCGCTCGCTGCGCTCCGCTCTGACCAGCAAACGAAAATTGGTCGAGCGCGGTCTTGCTTTTATGACATTGGGAGCATACTTGATGTGCAAAACCACTACCCAGCATCGAAGATGCACTGTGTGCGAAGCACCATTGTCAGCTTTGCTGACATGGAGAAATAACCTGACACAGAAAAATTTATGTATGTTGATAACCATATTTGAGTTATGGAAGCCGCGTAGGAGAAACATTGACAGCGGAGGCACTCCGCCGCTAAATACTGTAAAATAATACATTTTTTCTTGCATTTTTTGAAAAAAAAGTTGTATTATATTTGTATAGAAACTCAGAAACTATATTTACAAGTGGAGGAATAATAATGTATTCCGCAATCCTCATAATACAGTATATAAGTATCGCTGCACTTTTTATGGAGGGATGGGTCGTTTTCAAAAAATGGAACAGCAAACTCCATTCCTACCTTTTCTTCGCAATAATTGCAAATCTTGTAAATAATGTCGGATATCTGTTTGAACTAAAGGCTCATTCACTTGATAACTACCTTACCGCTTTACAGCTTTCCTACTTCGGCCGTGTCTGGACAGGCTTTGCTCTGTTTCTGTTCATAATGGAGCTGTGCAGAAAAAAAATACCCTATATCGTAAAAATAGCACTTGCAGGCTTTAACGCCGCAACTTATGTAGTAGTGCTGACGCTGCGAAGCAATACGCTCTACTATACCGATACAGATTTCCGTATGCACGGTGATTTCCCTGTTCTGCACCACGGAAACGGAATATGGCATACGCTGTATATGGGTGTTCTTGTATGCTGTATTGTAGTGGGAATAACAATACTGCTGATTGAGTGGAACAAGGAAAAAGACAAGGCGATCAAAAAAAGAATGACTATCGTTCTGTTTGCAATGCTTACAGAAAGCCTGTTTTTCCTTTTACAGATATTCGGCCCGAAAAATCTTACCGATTACTACGATTTTACAATGCTCGGTTCTGCTCTCGGTACTCTGCTTATGCTTTCGGCAATATTCCAGTACAACCTGCTCAATACACAACAGCTTGCAAAGGACTTTATACTCGATACGATGTCTGAAAGTATTGTAGCGACAGATGATTCTGACGGTATTATTTACTTCAATAAGCCGGCTGAGGAGCTTTTCCCGGAGATCGAAAATACCCAGTCTGAGATCGTAAGCAGACTGAAAAAGGCTGTTTCGGAGAATAAGCCTTTGCCTATAAATGAAAAAATATACACTGCCCGTACAGCTGAGCTTTACAAGGGTGATCTCTTATCAGGAATTATTTATGTGCTGCATGATAATACAGACCTCTATCATATGCAGTCCGGACTTAAACAAGAGGTCGGCAGACAAACCGAAAGAGCAAACAGACTTTCACTTGAAATGATGATCGCACTTTCAAAAGCTGTTGATGCAAAGGATCATTATACAAATGGTCATTCCAGCAGAGTAGCTGAATATTCAGCGGAAATAGCAAGGCGCATGGGAAAAAGTCAGGCTGAACAGGAAAAGATATTTGAAATGGGTCTGGTGCATGATATCGGAAAAATTGGCGTAAGCGAGGAAATTATAAATAAAACATCCCGTCTTACGGATGAGGAGTTTTCTCAGATCAAAAAGCATACTGTAATAGGCTATGATATCTTACAGTCGATATCTGAAATGCCTGATCTCGCGATAGGCGCAAGGTGGCACCATGAAAGATATAACGGCAAAGGCTACCCCGATGGTCTTGCAGGTGAGGAAATTCCGGAGGAAGCACGAATAATTTGTGTTGCTGACTGCTACGATGCAATGACTTCTACCCGTACATATTCAAAACCTCGTACTCAGGAGGCTGTCCGCGCAGAAATAATACGCTGTACCGGCTCCCAGTTCGACCCTGAGGCTGCAGCAATAATGATACAAATGATAGATGATGACAAGGATTATAAAATGTGTGAACAAGGCGGAGGTCTTGTCTGGAAAAATCGTGATAAACTCAAACTTATAGTCGATCCGTCCGATAAATAATATCTTGCCAATTTATGTATAAATTCTCGCTTTCACAGTATAGTTTTTATCTCAAAATGCCGATTTTTTGTATTATACGATAATATGTTCTTGACGAATACCGTTGTATAAAGTATAATTGTAGTCAGCAAATACAGACTCTTTGAGTCTTGATACTAATTTACTTTCTTGAAGATTCGGAGGAATGATTATGTTTTGTAAGTCTTGCGGTTCTCATATGGATGACAGCTTCAATGTATGCCAGAATTGCGGCACAAAAAAGGGCGAAGGCTCTGCTTTCTGTGATAAGTGCGGCGCAATAAGACAGGCTGGAATGGCTTTCTGTCAGGAATGTGGCAGTAAGTTCGATGCTCCTCAGGCTGTGCCGGCAGCTCCGGTTGTCAATACAGCGCCTCAGAGCGTTGCTTCAATGAATCAGTCAAATTACCTTCCGCCTAAAAAGTTCTGCCGTAACTGCGGTAAGCAGGTAATGAACTCTCAGGCAATTTGTACAGCCTGCGGCGTTAAGGTCGGCGATGGCAAGTCATTCTGCCCGCACTGCGGTGCTTCTGTACAAAACCCTGAACAGATCGCTTGTACAAGCTGCGGCATGAGCCTTAAAAAGAACTTTGATGCTAATGGCTACTTCGGTAAGTTTGCAGATAACTTTACAAAGCTCTTCAGAACTGGTACAGATATAAAGGTCACTCTGCTTGATTACGGTTCAATGCTTCTCAGCTTCGTTATTTTTATCCTCTGTCTCCTGCCGTCGATCACTATTTCGGTAACAGTTTTAGGTTATAAAGAATCAAGCAGCATAAGCGTATTTTCAATATCCGGTTTCGCCGGTACACTTATCGTTCTTGCTATGCTTGTATCGATCGCAAGATTCGTACCCCATGTCGATGACTTCATTAACAATAACCCGACAATAGGAAGATTTTATGTCCTTGCTGTTCCGGCGCTTACTCTTATCGGTCTTGGCGTTGTAGTCATCGCTGTACTGAGATACGGCGCTGCTGCTGCTGTAACATCTTGGAGCTATTCATATGCTGATGTATATTGCGGCTTCAATGTCCTCGGATGGATTCTTATTATCTTTGCAGTAGCTTCTATCGGCGCAGGCGTTCTTTCCTTCCTCAGAAAAGAAGGTAAGATAAATCTCGGATTCTGATAAACAGAAAAAATCATATGGTCTGCACTGTGGTTCCCCCACAATGCAGACCTTTTTGCTATACTACATATCCGCCGTTTACTCCAAGCACCTGTCCGGTTATAAAACCGGACTCTTTTTTTGCTAAAAATACTATTGCTCTTGCGGCATCCTCCGGGGTGCCAAGAGTCCCTGTCGGTGTTTCATCCATAAGCTGTTTTTTATCGGACTCGGAAAGATGGGATGTCATATCAGTCTGTATTACTCCGGGAGCAATGCAGTTGACGGTTATTCCGCTAAGTCCTTCCTCCATCGCAAGAGCCTTTGTCAGACCGATTATTCCTGCCTTTGCCGCTGAGTAGTGTACCTCACACGATCCGCCGACCTGTCCCCACATCGAGGAAACATTGATTATTCTTCCGTACTTCTGCCTTATCATATACGGTAAGGCTCTGCGGCAGCAGTAAAAAGCGCTGCTCAGATTTGTCGATATCATTTTATCCCAATCATCGTCTGTAATATCCGTAAAGAGCCTTGTCTGGGCTATGCCGGAATTGTTTACAAGCACATCTATCCCAGAACATATACCCTCAATATAGCTGAACATCTCCCCTACATCCTCCGACGAGGAAACATCAGCCCTTACAGTATGTACGACATACCCGGCAATCCGAAGCTCCCCGGCAAGAGCCTCAG
>CACZSM010000207.1 GCA_902783815.1 uncultured Ruminococcus sp. | reverse complement strand
GCGTAATCAACACCAACTATCAACTAAGACTTGTACATTGTAACATATCCTGTACGGAAATGCAATAGTTTTCACAACTATTTTTTTATACTATTTGTATAAAAGCCGTCAAAGCATTGCAAGATATTCAAAAGTACGGTACAGATTTATCTTTCCGTAGCCCCATTTATTATTCGGATATTCAAGTCCTTGCTCGCGTACTGCGCCGCCGATCAGCAGACTCCTTAAAAGATCTCCGTTAAGGTCAGGAAGCTCTCCCTGAACTACTCCCCATTCAAGCAGAAGCGCAGCTGCGCCTGTACATACGGCTGCTGCGGCACTTGTACCAGTCATCGTACCGCTGCCCTCCGGGAAATATCCGCCGATCATTGCACCTGGCGCAGTTATATCCGGGGCAAGCCTCGGCTGTCTTGTGGGGCCTCTTGACGAGGATATGAGCAGACTGTTATCAAAGCTGTTGTATGCGCCGCATATTATCGCCCTGGCAGCTGCTGAGGGATATACTACTGTATAATCCGGCGATGGACTCAGAAATTCAACAGTCGGATCAACCTGTCCGGTTATCGGCAGCCACGCCTGATATGTGCCGTCAATAATATGGTCGCCGTAGAGAGTTATCTCCCAGATACCCTCAGAGGGGTTTTCAAAGCCTACCCATATCGTATTATTTGTATCCCTTGAAAAACGCATATGGATAGTAGTATCGGAGAGTATGAGCTTCTGACGGAGATCCTGTCCGGGAGAAAACGGTCTGCGGAAAACAGTTTCTCCTGTCGGCGAGGTTACTCCGACAGATATCCTGTCAAATGCAGGTAGAACTGTAAGCACACCAAAGGAAGCGCCCTGTCTGCCTACTTTTATATCAATACCCTCTTTTGAATCCTCCGTAAGTCTGCCTATTGTATGGTGACGGGCATTTGCTTCATTTCCGGCAGCAGTCACAAATACATATCCGGATCGCCTTGTCACAAAGGAAATATAGTCCTCCATATAGGTATTTCCGTCATGAGCAGATGTATTAGAGCCCATCCCGATACATATTACAGCAGGTCTGTTCATCCTGTCAGCGGTTTCAAGTACATATTTTATCCCAAGCATGAAATCCGTACTTTCATAAAGGGTCGGAGTATCACTGTCAAGGAGGTATCTTCGGATATAATAATCCCTCGCCCTGCGCAGCTTTACACATATCAGCTCTGCTGACGGAGCCGCTCCGGAATAACGGTCATCAGATCTTCCGGCTGCAACAGATGCAAGAAATGTTCCATGTCCATCTTCATCTATGCTTGGTATTGCGTCAAGAGGTCTTTCAGAACGCAGCGCAGAATTTATCTGCTCTTTATCGAATGTTGTACCAAAGTAAACTCCGCTGCGGCTGCCGTCAAGGGTCTGATCCCAGAGCGAAAGAATTTTTGTAGAGCCATCCTCAAAGCGGAAGGCGTTTTGTGTATAGTCGATCCCGGTATCAATTATTCCCACAACAACGCCCTGTCCCGTAATGTCGAGAAAAGGCTGTCCCAATACCTGAGTTATCCCGGCGCTTTCATTGCTGAAGCTGTCAACGGGAGAAAGTACCTTTGGCGAAAGCATGAGATAATCGCCGCCGAACTGCGAAAAGATCTGAGGCATATATTTTTCGTTGGCATAGAGTATCGTATAACCGTTTGCGAATTTTTCACCAATATGGATATAGGGTATATTCCTGACCTTTTCCGCAAGCTGATCTGTGAGTACAAGCTGAAAGTCAGCAGTATCAGGCAGTTTTACGAATTCCTCAAGAGTAAGCATATCTTCATCCTGCACAGGCAGCACTCCTTTATAGTTTTCTGATGATATTATATTCTTAGCCAGGTATAAGGATTCCATGTAAAAAAAGATATAAGGAAATAACACAACTTACAGGCGCTCCTTGATTGACCGTAGAAAGCGGCAACAATAAGTCATTGGGCGGCAAAGCCGCCTTTAGGTGCGCAGCACCATTGTCGGCGGACGCCGACATGGAGAAATTACCTGACACAGAAATAATTAT
>CACZSM010000206.1 GCA_902783815.1 uncultured Ruminococcus sp. | reverse complement strand
TGTTTTGCTCAGCAATGATGAAAATGCTGTTGTGTCATATCTTTCGGAAAGGAAAAAGCCAGTCCGTCAGGACAGACTTATTAAGGCTCTTACACTGGAAGATGAAGGCATACTGAATGATCTTGTCAGAAAAAAGGCTATCAGCCGCAGTGAAACTGTAAAAAAACGGATAGCAGATGCTTCTGTCAGGATGATAAGACTTGCCGGAGAAGTGCCGGAGGGTAAATATACTGCTGCACAAAGCGAGGTCATCAGAATACTGAAGGAAACAGGACAGGCTTCTGTGAAGGAAATATGCTATTTTGCAGGAGTGACTCAGGCAGTAACGGATAACCTTGTCAAAAAAGGCATATGCGTCTGCTTTGATGCCGAACCTCCTAAGAATGAGGAGGTTTATGAGGACACTGCAGATGCCGCTGAGGATATTATACTGACACCTCAGCAGCAGAAGGCATATGATGACCTGCTGGAAAAGTATGAACAGGGAGAACCATCCGTAACACTGCTTTATGGTATAACTGGCAGCGGAAAAACATCAGTCTTTATGAAGCTGATAGACAGAGTGAATAAAGACGGAAAGGGCATTATATGTATGGTGCCTGAAATAGCTCTTACTCCGCAGCTGCTTGCAAAGTTTAAAAAAAGATACGGTCAGAGAGTAGCGGTTTTCCATAGTGGTCTGCCGCTCGGAAAAAGACTTTCGGAGTGGAAAAGGGTAAAGGACGGTCAGGCAAATATAGCTGTCGGGACAAGATCAGCTGTATTTGCGCCTTTGAGCAGTCCTGGACTTATCGTAATGGATGAGGAACAGGAATACAGCTATAAGTCCTCTGCTTCTCCGAGATTCCATGCAAGGGATATAGCAAAATACAGGTGCAGCCGTAATAAAATACCGCTGCTGCTTTCCTCCGCTACGCCGTCGGTGGAGAGCTTTCAGTATGCAAAAAGCGGAAGATACGGTCTTTGCGTACTGAATAAAAGATATGGCTCGGCAAGACTGCCGGATGTTATAACGGCTGATATGAATAATGAGATCCAGCAGGGCAATAAAAGCAGCTATAGTTCTGTCCTGCTGAATGCCATTGAGGATAATCTTGAACGCAAAAGACAGTCAATAATCCTTATTAACAGAAGAGGACACAATACATTCGTGACCTGCGGAAAATGCCGCGAAACAATAAGCTGTCCGAACTGCTCGATATCGCTGACATATCACAGCGCAAACAGACGGCTTATGTGTCATTACTGTGGATATTCGGTTCCTGTGCCGGAAAAATGCCCAACCTGCGGATTTGAAAAGCTGCGCTATGGAGGCATCGGTACGCAGAGGGCTGAACAGGAGCTTGAGGATATTTTCCCTCAGGCAAGGATACTGCGGCTCGATACGGATTCTACGATGCAAAGGTATTCCTATGAAAAAAAACTGACAGCTTTCCGCAATGGTGAATATGATATAATGCTTGGCACACAAATGGTCGCAAAGGGACTTGATTTTCCGGATGTCACTCTGGTAGGTGTGCTTTCCGCAGATACGATGCTGCACAGCGATGACTTCCGCAGCTATGAAAGGACTTTTTCACTTCTTACTCAGGTCGTGGGGAGGTCTGGCCGAGGAGATATTGAGGGCAGGGCTATTATTCAGACCTATGAACCGGGAAATACAATAATAAGTCTTGCAGCAGCACAGGATTATGAGGCTTTTTTCAACAGTGAGATAAGGCTTCGCAGATCAATGCTTTATCCGCCGTTTTCAGATATATGTGTAGCGGCATTTTTGTCGGAGGATAAAAAAAAGGCTGATGAAGCGTCAGCTTTTTTCGCCGGAAGACTAAAGGTACTTGCAGAATCTGAGTACAGCAGCCTTCCGATGAGAGTAATAGGTCCTGCGCCGGCGTCCGTTCCGAAGATAGGCGGACGGTACCGCTGCCGCATTATAATAAAATTCAAAAACAGCCGTGGCTTCCGGAGTATGCTTTCACAGCTGCTTGCAGAGGTCAGCAATGACAGGCGTTTTTCAGATGTAACGGTCTATGCGGATATTGATCCGGAAAATATCATATGACATTGTTATTGGCTGAGCGCAGGCTTGCACAAGGATAGAATAGAAGAGTGAGGGAGAACACTATGGCAATAAGGAATATAGTTAAAGAAGGAGATCCGATCCTTACAAAGGTTTGCAGACCTGTCACAAATTTTGATGATAAACTTGCTGTCCTTCTTGATGATATGCACGAAACTATGATAAACGGGGATGGCGTAGGTCTTGCCGCTCCGCAGGTGGGTATCCTCAGAAGAATATTTGTAATTGATATCGGCGAGGGAATAATTGAAGCCGTCAACCCCAAGATAATAAAAACGAGGGGCAGACAGGAGGGCAGTGAGGGCTGTCTTTCATGTCCGGGAGAATATGGCATTACTGAACGCCCTATGTATGTTACTATGGTTGCTCAGAACCGCTACGGAGATCAGTTTACGCTTAATGCGGAAGGACTGCTTGCAAAGGCTATATGCCATGAAAACGATCACCTTGACGGTATTCTTTTCAAGGAGCATATAATCCGTAAGCTCGAACCTGATGAGATCCGCGCTGCGGAAGTAAAATGATTATATCGACAGGAGGTATCGCAGCATAATGAAAATTGTATTTATGGGAACGCCTGACTTCGCTGTACCATGCCTTCAGGCGCTTATTGATGACGGAAATGAAATAGCTGCGGTATTTACTCAGCCTGATAAACCAAAGGGCAGAGGTTATGCAGTAATGCCGCCTCCGGTAAAGGTAGTGGCGCAGGAAAATGGTATAGATGTATTTCAGCCGCTTACTCTGAAGGATGGAGAGGCCTTTAAGCTGCTTGAAGGCATTGCGCCGGAAATGATAGTTGTTGTGGCATACGGAAGGATACTGCCAAAGGAGATAATTGATCTGCCTGAATATGGCTGTGTGAATATCCATGCTTCTCTGCTGCCGCAGTACAGGGGAGCTGCTCCGATACAGCAGGCTGTGCTTGACGGCTGTACTGTAACAGGAGTAACGGCTCAGTGTATGGATGTGGGTATAGATACCGGAGATATCCTGATGAAGTCTGAAACGGAAATAGGAGAAAATGAAACAGCCGATGAACTGCATGACAGACTTTCCGTTATGGGCGCTGAGCTTATAGTAAAAGTAGTACACGCTGCGGCAGAGGGTACTTTGCAAAGAGAAAAACAGGATGAAAGTAAGGCTACTCATGTAGGTAAGCTGACAAAGGAAATGTCAGGGATAGATTTTACAAAAAGCGCAAAGCAGATCCACGATAAGGTAAGAGGACTCAATTCCTGGCCGAGTGCTTCTGCTGTGTTTATGGGAAAAAGGATAAAAATACACAGAACCGTTATCGCGGATGGCTGCGGCGAACCCGGACAGGTTATCTCACTTGATCCGTTTATCGTAGCTTGCGGAAGCGGTGCTGTGGAGATAAGAGAAGTCCAGCCGGAGGGAAAAAAGAAAATGGATGCAAAGGCGTTTGTAAACGGACTTCATGTAAAGGATGCAGGAGAACTGAGGTTTTCGTAAAGGAGCAGAATTATGGGTCCTACCGCAAGAGAGATAGTTCACAGGGCTTTGCTGAGAGTCGAAAAGGATGCGGCTTATTCAAATATTATCCTCAATTCCTGTATGAAATACAGCATTTCTGACAAAGATAAGGGTTTTATTACAGCTTTGTTTTACGGAGTCCTTGAAAAAAAACTGCTTTTGGATTATAATATTGTGCGGTACTCAAAGCTGCGTATCGACAGGATAGAGCCTGAGGTGCTTATGGCTCTCAGAATGGGTATGTATCAGCTGCTTTTCTGCGATTCCGTTCCGGCAAGGGCGGCTGTCAATGAAACAGTAAAGCTGTGCAGCAGTAGGGCTTCTTCGTATGTCAATGCAGTTATGAGGGCTGCCGCAGCAGAAGGGAAAATACTTCTGCCGGATAAAAGAAAAGGAAAGACTAAGTATTTTTCGATCAGGTATTCATGCCCGGAGAGTATTGTAAAGCTGTGGAGAAACAGCTACGGTGATGAACTGTGTGAGAAAATACTTGCATCCCTCGATGGCAGACCGGAAATTTATGCAAGAGTAAATACTCTGAAAACCTCTGCTGACGAACTCGCTGAAATGCTCCGTAGTGAGGGTGTAAACGCTGAAAAGAGCAGTATATGTGAGTCATGTATCGTACTGAGGAATACAGGGTCCGTTGAGGAGATCGAAGCCGGCAAAAAGGGGCTTTTTCATGTGCAGGATCTTGCGTGTCAGATATGCTGCGGCGTACTGGATGTTTCGCCGGGTATGACGGTTACTGATGCCTGCGCTGCTCCCGGAGGGAAAAGCTTTACACTTGCGGAAATGATGGAAAATAAGGGAGTCATTTTTGCCTGCGACCTGTATCCGCATAGACTGGATCTTGTAAGGTCGGGAGCAGAAAGACTTGGAATAGATATAATAAGGACAGCGGCAGGAGATTCCGCTTCAAATGAGAATATCCCTGTTTCGGACAGAATTTTATGCGATGTACCGTGTTCAGGTCTGGGAGTGCTGAAAAGAAAACCGGAGCTGAGATATAAAAATGATACGGGTATTGACAGTCTGCCGGAAATACAGTACAGTATATTGAATGGCTGCGCCGCAAAGCTGAAAAGCGGCGGTAAGATGGTCTATTCGACCTGTACGCTCAACCCGGCGGAAAATGGGGAAGTAGTCAGAAGATTCCTTGATGAGCATGAGGACTTCGAGCGCGCAGCAATATGTCTGCCGGACGGGATCAGAAGAGAAATTGACGAACCGGATAATGAGCTTACGCTCTTTCCGGGAGAAAATATGACGGATGGATTCTTTATCAGTCTGATAAAAAGGAAGTGAAACTGTTTGAGGACGGATATCAGATCAATGTATGAGGATGAGCTTGCAGAGCTGATGGCAGAAATGGGAGAGCCTGCATACAGGGCTTCCCAGATATTCAAATGGCTGCACAGCGGAGTGAAGAGCTTTGATGAAATGACTAATATATCAAAGGAACTGCGCCGAAAGCTTGTGGAGAACTGCTGTATATATTCTGCAGCTATTGAAAAAAAACTGATTTCGTCTTATGATGGTACAGTAAAATATCTGTTTTCGTTTCCGGACGGGGAAATGGTGGAATCTGTGCTGATGAAATATCATCATGGATATACCAGCTGTATATCGACTCAGGTCGGATGCAAAATGGGATGTACCTTCTGCGCGACCGGTAAAAGCGGTTTTTCAAGAGATCTTACTGCTTCCGAAATGCTTGCTCAGCTGATGGCTGAACAGCAGGATATGGGGATAAGGATATCCAATGTGGTGCTGATGGGAATGGGAGAGCCTCTCGATAATTTTGATAATGTGATAAGGTTTCTGCGTCTTGTCAGCTGTGAAAATGGTATGAATATCGGTATGCGGCATATATCACTCTCTACCTGCGGTATCGTGCCTAAGATATATGAGCTTGCTGATATGAAATTGCAGCTTACGCTTTCAGTTTCGCTTCACGCGCCTAACGATCAGATAAGAAGCAGAACAATGCCTGTAAACAGAAAATATGATATCGGTAAGCTGCTCGATGCCTGCCGGTACTATACGGATAAAACAGGCAGAAGAATATCTTTTGAATATGCGATGATAGACGGCATTAATGACAGTATTGCCTGCGCTGAGGAGCTTTGCAGAAGACTCCGTGGTATTATCGCTCATGTCAATCTTATACCTGTCAATACCGTGAACGGAACAGGATATAAAAAAAGCAAAAGAGAAGCATTGCAGAGGTTTATTGATATTCTTGCAGCCGGCGGAATAACCGCTACTGTGAGAAGAACTCTGGGAAGCGATATAAATGCCTCCTGCGGACAGCTCAGAAGAGCCGTCAGTATGGATAAAGCAGAAAAGGGGGATATTTCATAATGCAGGTTTATTCACAAAGCGATATAGGCCTGAAACGACAATCCAATCAGGATTACTGCCTGTCGGGAGAATTCCCGGATGGTTCAGTATGGGCGGTCGTATGCGATGGAATGGGCGGCGCAAACGGAGGAAGTACAGCGAGCCGTGTTGCTGCCGAAGCTATTTCAGAAACATTAAAAAGTGGATACAGGACTGAAATGACCCCGGATGATATCAGAAGTCTGATGAAAATATCTGTGGAGTATGCCAATAAATCAGTTTATGAGATGAGTATTCATGTTCCGGGACTTTCCGGAATGGGTACGACTGTTGTATGTGCGGTTGTACGGGGCGGAAATGCCTTCGTGCTTCATGCCGGCGACAGCAGGGCTTACCTTTTCAGTAATGGTATGGTAAGACAGATCACAACTGATCATTCAGTGGTACAGGAAATGGTGGATGCCGGCGAGATAACACCGGAGGAAGCCAGAGGACATTACATGAAGAATATCATAACCAGAGCTTTGGGAACAGAACCCAGTCTGAAAACGGATTTTACAAGCGTACCGCTTTCAGAAGGCGAAAGGCTTGTGATATGTACGGATGGAATGTCAAACTATATCACAGATCATGCTTTGCAGAATTTCATAGAAAAATATGACTGCTCGGAGCTTGCCGGAAGGCTTATAGAGGAATCCAACAGGCTTGGCGGCAGCGATAATATTACAGTAGCAGTCATCGCACCCTGAAAGGAGTTTAGGAATGGATAAATATACCGGAAAAAGACTTGACGGCAGATATGAGATACAGGAGCTTATCGGCATTGGCGGAATGGCAACTGTATATAAGGCTTATGACAGCGTTGATGATAAAACAGTAGCAATAAAAATCCTTAAGGATGAATTCCTCGGAAATACTGAATTCATGAGAAGATTCAAAAATGAATTCAAGGCTGTTGCTGTTCTTTCACATCCGAATATCGTGCAGGTATATGATGTCAGCTTCGGAGATAAGATGCAGTATATCGTCATGGAATATATTGACGGTATTACTCTTAAGGAGTATATCACTCATAAGAAAGTCGTTCCGTGGAAGGAGGCTGTGCATTTTACTGTTCAGATCCTGCAGGCGCTCCAGCACGCTCATGGTAAGGGTATCGTTCACCGCGATATGAAGCCGCAGAATATTATGCTCCTCCAGGACGGCACTATAAAAGTGATGGACTTCGGCATTGCAAGATTCTTCAATAATGAAACACGCACTATGACTGATAAGACTATCGGCTCTGTCCACTATATCGCTCCTGAACAGGCAAGGGGAGATGCTACGGATGGTAAGGCTGATATATACTCTGTCGGCATAATGCTGTATGAGATGCTTACGGGAAAGGTTCCTTTTGACGGTGATACGCCTGTATCCGTGGCAATCATGCAGATGCAGGATGAGCCTCAGCCGCTGAGAGAGATAAACAGTGAAATACCGGAGGGTATCGAGGAGATAACTCTTAAGGCTATGAGGAAATCTCCGGATCAGCGTTATTCAGACGCCTCTGAAATGCTGGACGCTATCGAGATATTCAGAAGGAACCCTTCAGTAAAATTCAAGTACAGCTACTATTCAGATGAGGGTGCAACAAAATATGTGGAATCCGTAAGTACGGTACAGTCTGCACAGTCCGAGCCTTCGTATGACGACCAGTATGACAGCTATGACGAGGAAATTGCTGCACATCGTTCAAGAAAGGTGTTCGGCTGGATAACAGGTCTTATAGTTATGATGATCGTTGCCGCTATCGGAGTAATGATATATATGGTAGCCGACCACCAGAAAAAACAGACCGAAAGCAAGGATGTTCTTGTGCCTGATTTCGTCGGTCAGATGTACGACCAGATACAGGCAAATAAGAACTATAAATTCAAATATGACATAACAGCTAAATATGACTCCACACAGCCGCTTAATATCGTGCTTTCACAGGATCCGGAGGGCGGTAAGAAGCAGATAAAAGAGGATGGCGTCATAAAGCTCGTTATCAACAGTACAAGCACGACTTATGATGTGCCTAAATTGAAAAACTATTCTGAATCCGAGGCTATCGAAAGACTTGAAAACAAGTATTTCAATTATGTTGTCGCAAGAGTAAACAGCACTGAGGTAAACAAGGGCTATGTTATCAACTGTTCGCCGCAGGAGGGTACTGCACAGGAGATCGGAACATATATTACTCTTATCGTAAGCGATGGTCCTGCAATTGAAAAGGAAGAAGTACCTGATGTAGTGGGATATAAATATGACGAGGCTAAAAAAGCTATTGAAGCAAATGGATTTACTACAAAGAAGGTAACAATTGCAAGCGCTCTTGAGGAAGGAAAGGTAATCAATACTGATCCGCTCGCAGGTAATAAACTTACAAGAGGTTCACTTATCACCATACAGGTAAGTGATGGCAGCAAGCTTGTGAAATCTCTTACAGAGGTTGTGCCAATGCCGCAGAATGAATATGCTGAGGTAGATTACGCTGTATATGAGGACGGCAAAAAGCTGTATTCAGAACGCATAATCCCGGCAACTATTGCTGAGGATGGCAAGACACTTGAGATCAGTCCGGACGGTGCAAAAGACAATAAGAAGATAATAACTGTCTATCTTGGCGATGATAATCCGTCCAAGCCTGAGAACCGATATGCTGTTTATACCTTCGATTTCAAGCAGAAGAGGGTAACACGCAGCTTCCTTAACACTAACTATGTGATAAGAAAGGGTCCTGAGGAATCAAGTGAGGAACCGTCAGAGGAGCCGTCACTGACTGATATAGAGCAGATGAGGATAGACGCGCTGAATGAGATCAAAATGTACAGATCAGGCGAGGGTCTTGATGATGAGGAGATCATCGCAAGACGCGACGGTATTACCAGCGCTTATGAGACTCTGTTCAATATGAAGGATGAGGAGGGCGCTATTATAGCCCTTATCGCAGAGGCAAAGGCAGAGATAGATGACCTGCTTGACGGCACACAGCAGTCATCAGAGGATGAATCCTCTGAGCCTGATGAATCATCTGATGATTCAGAAGAGTCTTCTGAGGACAACAGCGACGAACCAGAGGTTTCTCCGGTGAGTGCGCTTATCCTCCCTGGATTTGATCCCTATAACCTGATCCTTTTCTGATGGTGTCGATATGGAAAAAACAACAGGATTGATAATCAAAGCAATCAGCGGCTTCTACTATGTTGAAGCCGCTGACCGTGTATATGAATGTAAGGCAAGGGGATCGTTCCGCAGAAAGGGAATAAGTCCTGCTGTAGGAGACAGGGCAGAAATAAGCATTATTGCCGAGGATAAGGCGGAGGTTGAGGATATACTTCCAAGAAGGAATTATCTCATAAGACCGCCGCTTGCAAATCTGGACAGACTGTTTATAGTATCATCCGCAGCGCAGCCACAGCCTAATCTGAGAATAATTGACAAAATAAGCGCAGTGGCTTTCAGCAAGGATATTGAACCTGTTATCATATTTACAAAATCTGATCTTGAGGACTGCGGAAAACTTACGGATATCTATAATAGTATCGGTATAAAGTCTTTTGCCTGCAGTATGCACAGTGAGGACAGCAGGAAACAGATCATGGATCTGCTGAAAGACAAGGTATCGGCATTTACCGGGAATACTGGAGTGGGTAAATCTACTTTGCTGAATTCACTTTTTCCGGAGCTTGAAATAACAACTGCGGAGATAAGCCGTAAACTCGGCAGAGGCAGACATACTACCCGTCATAGTGAGTTATATAAGGTCGGTGGGGGATATGTGGCAGATACGCCCGGATTCTCCACTGTGGATATTGACAGATATGAGCTTATCCGTAAGGATGATATTGCATACTGTTTCCCGGAATTCCGTGAGCATCTGGGAGAATGTCAGTTTACAGGATGCTCTCACCGGGTCGAAAAGGGCTGTGCAGTCATAGAAGCCGTAAAAAACGGCAGCATACCCGTATCAAGACATGAAAGCTACAGACAGATGTATGATGAAGTAAAGGATATTCCGGAATGGAAATAGCAGTAAGGAAATGAAAAATGAAGAATAAAAGATGCGTTGTGATAGGGGCTTCACCGGAAACGGATGCTCGTCTTATCAGAGAAATGGCAGGCGAGGATGACTTCATAGCCTGTGCGGACGGCGGTTATATTTTTGCAGAAAAGGCAGGTCTTTCGCCGGATATTATTATCGGTGACTTTGATTCCTCGGAGCATCCGTTCAGACCGGGCTGTGAGGTGATCACTCTTCCGGTGCGTAAGGATGATACAGATACTATGTATGTTCTGAAGGAATGTCTGTGCCGAGGATTTGTAAGTTTTCTGCTTTTGGGCATGACAGGGGGATCTCCGGATCACACATTTGCAAATATAACGGCTCTGAGTTTTTTATGTGAGCATGGGGCTGTTGGAACGATCGCAGACAAAAACGGACTTATTACCGTAAGAACAGCCGGTACGATGACTATTCAAGGACGAACGGGCGCAAGGTTTTCTATATTCCCGTTCGGATGCGGAAGCTGTACTGTAACTCTCAGGGGATTTTCCTATGAGCTTGATTCCGGTACTCTGAATGAGTCATTTCCGCTTGGTGTAAGCAATTGTATTACAGATGACAATGCA
>CACZSM010000205.1 GCA_902783815.1 uncultured Ruminococcus sp. | reverse complement strand
CTCGGACATACCTTATTTTCAAACTCGTTAAGTTCTTCTTCATCTATCTTGCCTGAGTTATAGGAGCCTACTGCTTCAAATATACTTGAAAGACTCCTTTTTTCTCCCTTTACTCTTCCTGCAAGCATAGGACCGCCGCTTACGAATATTGTCGGAACATTAACTCTTGCCGCAGCCATAAGCAGACCAGGAACATTCTTATCACAGTTAGGTATCATTACAAGCGCATCAAAAGCATGAGCGATAGCCATAGCCTCAGTAGAATCAGCAATAAGGTCACGGGTAACAAGTGAATATTTCATTCCCTTATGACCCATTGCAATACCGTCACAAACAGCTATTGCCGGAAATACGACCGGGTTACCGCCTGCCATAGCAACTCCCTGCTTTACGGCATTGACGATCTTATCAATATTCATATGACCCGGAACTATCTCATTATACGAGCTGACAATACCTACCATAGGTTTTGCAATTTCCTCATCAGTCATTCCCAATGCTCTGAGCAAAGATCTCTGCGGTGCACACTGTACGCCCTTTTTTATTGAATCACTATTCATTACAATTACCTGCTTTCCTTAATCAAAAAATTAATATACAACTATTATAAATACCATATCAATAATTGTCAATCCCCGATGTCAATTATGCTTTTTACCCTTCCTTTTGAAAAGGGTTCTTTTAAACACATCAACTGTTTCCATAAGATCCTTCTTATAGAACAAAAATGCCGATATAAGGGTTATCAGCGAGGATATGACCACCATTACCATTGCAACTATTACCCACATTCCCCATGATTCTATCTTGAATAATCCGCTTATCAGGAAATACACTCCCATACTCAGCGCAATATTCATTATTGTCCATCCAAAGCGTTTTACGACCTGCATATAGGTCATATCCACAAGATGATCGCAGCAATATTTTGCATACTGTATAGTTCTGAAAATATCAGCAGCCAAAGTACCTATCGCTACTCCTACAAGTGATAAAAACGGTACCAGTGAAAGCGAAAGTGCAAGATTTATTCCGGCTTCAAAAAATGAACCATTCCTTGTTTCCTTGTAGCGTCCTGCTGCCTGAACGAGCGTCATATACGGAAGCCTCATACAGAAAAACGCCTGCGCCATTACCGCTATCACCGCATAAACAGGATGTATATATTCTACCATAGCCCTGTCTTTTGCATCTACTGTATATAGAGCAACAAAAGGCAGTATCAGAACCATTGTACAAGAGAAAACTATAGATATGAACGAATATATCATAAGTTCAAAAATTCCAAGATTCCTCTTTATAGCCCCCTTTTCATTCTTTGCCCACATATTTCCGAAAGCGGCTTCAAGACCGTTCGTGAATACCGAAAGCACCTTTTTCAGACCATTTATAACCAGAGTATATACCATATACACTGAAACAACTACATCACTGCAAAAGAAGGTAAGAATAACTACATCAGTATTCTCATGAATGATATTTGCAATAGCAAGTCCCATTACATCCCATTTCTGGTTTATTGCGGCATTATCCGGCTCACATTTTTTTACCAGCTTATACTTCTTTTTTACATACATACTCAGAAGTATCGGCCCTGCAACAAATACTACTGCACTGCCCATTTTGAATGCCTGTATAGATGCGCCGTTTTCTATCATAATGACAGCAATGACAGTATTGGCAATAGTAATAAGAGTCTGCTGGATATAGTAAATATAATTCTTCTGGTCGGCTGTAAGCAATGTCTGATAGGTCAGTCCGAAGTAATACTGAGCGAATGTGCCGAGTCCTATGATTATAACAAGGGACGCACACTCCTCCCAGCTTACACTCGTATCTGCAACAAGTTTGAAGCCAAGCGCAAGGATTACAAGATATCCTATAAATATATACGCTATCCTTCGCAGAAAGATCTCCGTTGCCCTGACTATCCGGCTTGTTGCAAGTATATCACCGTCTGCAAGGGTCTTATACAGGGCAACTCTCGTTGCTCCGGCGACTCCTGCCCTGAGAATAGTTATAAGGCTCAGGAACTGGGTTATAGATGACACGACCCCATTATATGCAGATCCATAATGTATCAATATCAGCTTTGGCGTAATAAGACCGCATACAAGCACAACAACCTCATATATGATCATTACACCTACATTCATAAAGCTCTTCTGAGCTCTGGTTTTCGCCATTCCTACGCCCGACCCCTCAATTATGTTTTTATAACATCGTCCAAAAACTTAAAGCATGAACTTTTCTGAACCTCTGCAAGTCTTTCTTTTATGATCTCGGACTGCTTTGAATAAGAACCATCCATTTTTTCAGCTGCCTCAAAAAATGCCTCAAAGCCGTCAAGAGCTCTGACATCAAAATTAAACTGCTTCTGTCCGAGAAGATCAAGCAGTTCCTCATATTTTACAGCCCATCCAAGTGCAATACATGGTATATGCTCCTTGAAAGCATTAACTATCGAATGAAACCTTGAAGCTATTATATAGTCAAATTTCCTTATGAACATTCCATATTCAATACAATTCAGATCAGCCTCAATAAGATGAACCGAGCCTTCATCCTTATAGTTTTCAAGTATCTTTTTACATACTCCAAGATCCTGACTTGAATGTGAAAGAAGATAAATATTCTTTTTCCTTTCAAGAAGCCATTTTATAAGCTCGTCATATAGTTTTAGTATTTTCTGGCTGTCGCCGTATCTGTCATTGCTTGAATTCGGTATTATTGCCACATTATCCGAACTTCCTGTTTCAAAATCACGAAAATCCGGAATATTCCTGTATATCGCCTTGATATCCACATTATTGCTTTGCAGAACAAGATCATTTGAAAGCCGGACATTTTTAAGTCCCATGTCCTCTGTAAGACAATCATAGCCTTCCTTTTCCCTTGCAAATATCAGCTTCGGATATTTAAGATACTTCTTTGTATAATGCTTTATCAGAGCATTTTTTACAGCTGATCCGTAATTGAACGGTCCGAATGACTGTGGAAGTATATACGAAGGGATATTATAATGCTCCAGCATCGCAAACTTACTCAGGAAAAACAGGGAACTGTTTACTCCCCACTGGTCTGACAAGGCATATCCGCTTATGTCAAATGCCATTACAGACTTTGAAAGTATGCCGTCAATTTCCCTGAGTTTCGGATCGTCCTTGCTGATCTTTGCTCTTTTACCGATAACATACGCCTTTGAAAATGCCGTACCGGACAGATTCATCATTTGTTTCATAGTTATCGGAACAAAACGCATATTATAAATTTCCGGGTCCTCCGAGGATTTCCACTTGTCATAAATAAATACAACGATCTCTGCGTCCGGATCACGCTTTCTGATCTCGGAAACAGTGATAAAAAGCATTGCCTGCGCGCCCTTATTTACCATCTGGGCGCCGAATATGAGATAATAGCCCTTTTCCGACATACACTCACTCCTGTCAACTTACGCTGAATATAGACTGATACGGAACTGTCATGCTCTGTCCTCTTACGAAATACTCATAATACCAGATAACGAGCATGAATACCACAGCCATCGTACTGAACAGCTTTACCTTCTGTTTCAGACCCTGGAATTTAAGTCTGGTACTGGTAAGCTTACATTGTCTTGGTATAAGATAGATAAGTCCCATATTGAAATAATACGAAATTCTGAAAAACGCATTAAGTCCTTCATGCTTTGATTCCATATACGATGTAATTGACAGCAGGAATCCGCATATAGTATATGCAAGAAAGAATCTATATCTTTTCAGGTACGGCGGATCCACCTCTTTATTACCGCGGTTCCTGTATAATATAATAGCAGTGCCGGGAACAAGATAAAAAAACCACTTAATGAAAAAGTAAGCACTTATATCTTCGATATGGGAATCTGTTATATATCTTGAATAATAATCTATAGGAAGAAACTTATTCAGCATATTAAAAATAGGTTCAAAGAAGAATATAATACTGAGAAGCAACGCAAACACAATCCACTTTATGTACCGGTATTTCTTTCGTGTCCATACAGCCTCAAGAAAATATACAAAAAATACAACAAACGATGACAAATGTATCGTTGCAGCTATCGCACACACAAGAAGGAATTTTAACAGTTTCCGTTCCTCTACATATCTTAGCGCATAGAAAACTATAGCCATTGAAAAACACTGCCGCACAAGATTATACGAACACTGATAATACAACAGCATATAGAAGAACATTCCAAGCTCCGGATCGATCTCCTTTTCATACCTCATCAATGCTGCCAGAATAAAACCATTTGTCAGAAGCTGCACAATAAACAGCATGAACTGGAATCCGAGATCAAAAAGAACTGTTATCCTTCCGATAAGCTCAAATCCGAATTCAACTCTCGTTTTTCCCCACAGGTCATTTTCAAGTATCTGATAATCCGGAAGGTAGCGGACGAAATAGTCCGTACCTATTCCATAGCGTATTCCGCCAAGTACAGACGGAACAAAAACTGCAAGCAATATCAGCAAATAATATATATGTTTTTTATCTCTATATAATCGCGCATACTTCACACAAAAGAATACAAAAGCTGCATTCAGTCCGTAAAGCAGAACCGAACCTAAGTACTTCAAAAAATTTTCCTCCTACCAAAAGGATGTCATGCAGATTTCAACATACACTCCTATTAAAACATATATTTTCAGAAAAATCTACACTTATTAAAAAAAACATTGCACAAATAAAAATAACAGAATTAAAAAAATGAGTTATAAACAAAATAACTTAATATTTTCTTATTTTGAATATATACTTTATAAGTCCCTTGACAGGCTCTGTAAAATTATACTTTGAAAAAGGCTTGACTTTTGCTGCAAGTCTGTGCAGCTCCCATCCATCCTTTATATGACCCATCTCTATCCATTTATTTGCAGTACGGTTCCCGATATAATTATACGCCGAAGGATAATTATCATAAAGATGCTTATGTTTGCTATAAAATGCAAGAAAGCCCTGTTTTTTCTTCTCATAGCTTTTGGTTATGGAATCCTCCATGAGAAATCTTCTCGTAAGCGGCTCGCCTACATAATTCACCTTGTATTTCTCCGCTATCCTTACCCACATATCATAGTCCTGTGATGACTGCAGGTTTTCATCGAACAATCCACACTTGTCAAATACCTCTCTTCGCATTGTCGTCATGGATGATCCGCCTATACAGTTATCAAGCAAAAGCTCCTCCAGAAGATCTCCGGATTTCGTTTCCCTTACTGTTACAACTCCATCGGAATCGTCCGTCTTATTGTAAAACGGGCTGTAAACCATTCCTACATCATCAGCTGTGAAGCCCTCAAGCTGAAGCTCCAGCTTTCTGGGCAGCCATTCATCATCATCATCAAGAAGCGCAATAAAACTTCCCTTCGACGCATTTATGCCCGTATTCCTTGCTTTGCAGGCACCGCTGTTCTTCTCATGCACAAGGTAGCTTATACGGTCATCATGAAAACTATCTATCATTTCCCTTATCTTTTCTACGCTTTCCTTGTCCTCCGGATAGTCATTTACAACTATTATCTCTGTCTTGCGGTGAGTCTGGTTTATAACACTCTTTATCGCTCTGCTGAGTATCTCCAGAGGTCTTTTATATGTAATTATTATGGCGCTTACCAATACATCCTCGTATCCTGACATTTTTTCATCTCCGAATCATACAACAATTAATGAATCTTCAAGGTATTTCAGTGAGTCATTTCTCAGCGCAGACAATTTTTCATCTGCTGCTTTATAATCTATAGTATCCATTACCTTTGCAGCATCCCCCTGATACCTTCTGTCTTCAAGACCAAGCAGCGAACAAAGACTGTCAATTCTTGAATTACGGGAATTCGCTCCCTCTGCAAAACGGTTGAATGTTAAAAACTGTTTTTGGTTGATTATACTGAAAACTGATCCGTGGAATGAATCTGTCAGTATATATTCAGCTCCCCGTATCAGGTTCACAAAGTCATCGGGAGCAATATCAAACATCTGATGATCGCCAAAATTCACATCTCTCTGAACAAAGCTGTCAAGATGAGGAGTACATACAATACTCAGCCCCCTGCTTTTTCCAAATTCTTCCGCTGCATCCCTATGAGATTCATTCTCTCCGAGAAAATAGCAAAAAACATAAGGCTCATTTACAAGTCTTTTCTCCGGTATTTCTTCAAGCCATTCATCCCTTGTCAGAAGAAGTGTAGGGTCAGCCACTACTTTTGCTTCCCTTCCGGACATTTCTCTGACTATCTCTGCGCCCTTTACCTCGCGGACGCTTATGTGATCTATTCTTTTCAGGAATTCCCCTGTCCTCTTTGTCTGGTACCACGGAATACTGCTGACTCCGAAGCTTGTCGCATACGATACCTTATTGACCTCATCCGGTACGAACATCAGATTATAAAAATTGCTTGCAAGACCTCCCGGAGTCCAGAGCTGGTCGCTGCCTACAACTACTGACTGGTAATCAGCCGCTTTTTCACAAAGCTCCTCAAAGCCGTAATACACCGGAGAGAATTTCTTGTAATACTTCTTCTGGAATCTGCGGAATGATATTTTTCTGATCTCATCCTTTGCTTTGATGTCCGGATGCTTTTTCATAGCCTGTTTTTTCCTCAGAACAAGCATCTTATCAGACATAAGATTCCTGTTAAGCAATCTCGGAAGCTGTTTTATTATAAATGCAGGAGTCTTTTTTTTCTTGTAGATTATAAATTCACTGTCATAACCGAAGCTGTCTATGGCATACTGGGTCGCAAAGGACTGCAGCATACTTCCGTAATTAAGCGTATCATAGCAGGCACATATGCCTACTCTGCCCTTGTTTTGTTTATTCATAATTCTCTGAGATATCCTTTCAGTTTATTGATATGATTATCAAGTGCAAAGTTTTTGGTTATATCATTCCAGCATATTTCACTCATTTTGTTTCTTTTTTCTCTGTCGGTGCAAAGCTCATACAATCTTTCCTCTAACTTATCCTTATCTCCGGGCGTTATCATATAGCCGTTTTCACCATCTCGTATTACCTCCGGTATCGAGGCAATATTTGTACTGATGTTTGGTATGCCATAAGCCATTGTTTCAAGTATCGTCATCGGCAGACCTTCATTATATGACGGCAATACATTCAGCATAGTATTTTTCATAAATTCTGCTTTCTGCTCGCCTACTGTCCAGCCAATATGCGCTATACGGTGAGATATCCCGTATTCTTCTGTTTTCTTCCTGACTTCTTCAACCTCTCCGTCGCCGCACAGGTAAAACTTTATATTCTCAGGCAGCCTGTCATCAAGACGCTTTATGACATCAAGAAGATCATATGTCCCCTTTCTTTTTCCAAGCCTTCCCAGAAATAGTATATTTGATGCGTCCTTATTATACGGATTTTCACTGTAGGTATGCACAGCATTGTAAAGCACCTTTACCTTAGCATCAGGAGCCTTATCTGTTATCATTGAAATAAGCCTTTTACTAAGTACAATATTAAGATCAGCAAGACTCAATGTTTTATTTACATACCTTTTCTTCTTTTCCGACAATCCGGAATAGAAAAGCTCGAACTCTCCGGCATGATGGTGCATTACTGTCTTTATACCGAATTTCCTGAGCGTCCTTACAAGCATTGCTTTTCTGTAGAAGCTGCCTCTTTCCGCAGTATGTAGGTACAGTATATCGTAATGTCCGAACACAGCCGTGAAAAATACCCTGAAATACGCAACTGCAAAATACAACGCTACTATCAGCTTATTCTTTTCAGTATGTGTCGGAATATAATGTATATCGAATTCCTCCCAGTCCTTATATCCGAGATAGTTCTTCGTTACCGATACCATGCCCCCTCTTACTCCAAGCTCCGAACCGCACATTAGCACCTTAACCTTACCGGCCATTTGTTCATTCTCCCTTTTCCGAATAAATCAGTCTCTTTTGAAAATATCCCTTGTATATACCTTCTCTTCAACATCATCCAGCACCGGATCATATCTGTTCGCTATAATAGCATCTGTTTCCGTTTTGAACTTCTCTATGTCGTTTACAACCTTACTGCCAAAAAATGTTGAACCGTCCTCAAGCGTAGGCTCATATATTATTACTACAGCACCCTTCGCTTTTATCCTTTTCATTACTCCCTGTATCGAGCTTTGACGGAAATTATCTGAATTGCTTTTCATCGTAAGTCTGTAAACACCGATTACAGGCGGTCTTTCCGGTGCCTGTAAAAACTCATTATCGTCAAAATAGCCGTAATAGCCTGCTTTTCGGAGAACTCTGTCTGCAATGAAGTCTTTTCTTGTCCTGTTGCTCTCAACTATTGCCCTGATAAGCTCCTCCGGAACATCTCCGTAATTCGCCAGAAGCTGCTTTGTATCCTTCGGCAGACAATATCCGCCATATCCGAATGAGGGATTATTATAATGACTGCCTATTCTCGGATCAAGACATACTCCGTCTATTATCTGCTTTGTGTCAAGACCTTTCATCTCTGCATATGTATCAAGCTCATTAAAATAGGAAACTCTCAGTGCAAGGTATGTATTGGCAAATAACTTTACAGCTTCTGCTTCTGTAAAGCCCATATACAGTATATCTATATTTTCCTTTATTGCACCTTCCTGAAGCAGTTTTGCAAATGTATGTGCAGCATTTATCAGTCTTTCATCATTCATATCTGTACCGACAATTATCCTGCTCGGATAGAGATTATCAAAAAGCGCTTTTGACTCCCTGAGAAACTCCGGACTGAACAGTATATTCATATTGCCGGTCTTTTT
>CACZSM010000204.1 GCA_902783815.1 uncultured Ruminococcus sp. | reverse complement strand
AGTTAATAATATTTCCTATCTAAAGTATGCACCCCATGTCAGGAAAGTTAGACCGCGCTCGACCAATTTTCGTTTGCTGGTCAGAGCAGAGCGCAGCGAGCGACTATCGCGAAATTGAGAGCGCAGGCACTGCGCCGCGAAATTGTCCAGTGCGGTCACGCACTTGACAAAATGGAAATTTTGGTGTTTAATAGTATATGTGGAGATTTGCGTAAGCAGACTTACTGAATTATCTCGTCTGTGTCAGGAGGTGAACAACATGAAAGAACTTGTTGGTAAGGGCGTTTCAAATGGTATCGCTATCGGTAAACTGTATTTCTATAACAATGCTTTGAAAGAAATTCCTGAGTACGAGGTCGAGGATGTAGATAAGGAAATGGAAAGGTACAAGTCAAGCCTGCTCAGAGCTAAAACCAGACTTTGGCAGATATATGACAGCGCCTGCAAAAAGGTTACAAAAAATGAATCCGTTATTTTCAGAACTCATATTATGATCCTTGAGGATTCAAAATTCATTGAGCTTGTGGAATCAAATATCAGAGAAAGAAAAAATGCTGAATACGCTGTTTTCCAGGCCGCTACTACTTTATCTAACCTTTTCAGGAACCTCGATGACGACTACTTCAAATCCAGATGCAGCGATATAATAGATGCCGCACATATACTTCTTGAAGTCCTGCAAAATAAAAATGAAAGAAAATTCCGTACTGATGACGGTGAATCGTTTATCATTGCCGCTAATGACCTTATGCCAAGCGATACTATCTCTTTCAATAAGGATCACCTGCTCGGCTTCGTCACTAATGACGGCGCTCAGAATTCTCACAGCGCTATCCTTGCCCGTACAATGGGGGTACCGTCTGTAATTCAGATAGACGAACCACTGACAGATTATCATGGAGTTATGGCAATAATAGACGGTCAGCTCGGTAAGGTCATTATCGACCCTGATGTAAATATCATGGCTCTGTATAACGCTAAGCGTGAAAGATATATCAAACAGCAGCAGCGTCTGAAAAGACAGATCGGTCTGCGCTCCGAAACAAAAAATAAACAGTATATCCGCCTTACCGCCGATATAACAAGACTTGATGAGCTTGAAAAAGCAAAAAATAATGACGCAGAAGGCGTTGGTCTTTATCGCAGTGAATATCTGTTCATGTGCAGGGAAAAATGCCCGGATGAGGAAGAACAACTCGAAACATATAAAACTGTGCTAAAACACTTCGGTGAACACGGAGTCGTGATAGATACAGCTAACGGAAGCTCTGCAAAGGGCTTTCAGTACCTTGATATTCCAAAGGAAAAAAATCCTGCACTCGGTTTCAGGGGGATCAGAATTTCTCTTGAAAACAGGGAATTCCTCAGAACTCAGCTAAGAGCATTGTACCGCGCTTCGGAATTCGGAAAGCTGTCTATAGTTCTGCCTATGATATCAAGTATGGAGGAAATAGAATATGTCCAGAGGGAAATTGACAAGGTAAAATCAGCACTGAGACTTAACGGCGTAAAATATGATAATAATGTTAAGGTCGGTGTTATGGTAGAAACTCCGGCGGCGGCTCTTATTTCTGATGAAATATGCAAAAGAGTGGATTTTGTCAGTGTCAATACTGATAACCTCATTCAGTACACCCTCGCTATGGACAGGGAAAACCCAAAGTTAGAGGACTTCTACAGACCGTATCATACGGCTGTTAAAAAACTTATTAAAATGACTATCGACAATGCACATAAGTTCGGGAAAAAGGTCAGCATATGCGGAAACCTTGCATCTGATACAGGCGCAACTGGTATGTTCCTTGCAATGAGGGCTGATGAACTTGTGCTTATGCCGTCCAAAATATTGAAGGTAAAGGCTACCGTCCGTGAAATGGACACTTCAAACAGCCTGAGCCTTATTAAAGAACTGTAGGGTGAGAAAAATGACCGATCGGGAAAAGGCACTGTCAGCAGTGGAAAAGCTTGAAAAGGAATACCCGGATGCCTTATGCTCACTTCAATATAAAGACCCTTTGCAGCTTCTTATCGCAACAAGACTTGCGGCTCAGTGTACGGATAAAAGAGTAAATATGGTGACTCCGGAGCTGTTCAGTAAATATCCTGATGCGGGAGCTTTTGCCGCAGCGGATATCAGCGATGTAGAGGAATGTATAAAAACCTGCGGTCTGTACAAGACTAAGGCAAGGGATATCGTTGCTATGTGCAGGATGATCTGCAACAGCTTCGGCGGCAATGTCCCGGATACGATCGAGGAACTTGTAAAGCTGCCGGGTATCGGCAGAAAAACGGCTAATCTTGTTGTGGGTGATATCTACGGGAAACCTGCGGTCGTTGTAGATACTCACTGCATACGGATAACAAGCAGGCTTGGTCTGCACAGCAGCAAGGATGCCGCTAAAATCGAAAAAATACTCAGGGAACTCCTGCCGCCTGAAAAGTCAAATGATTTTTGTCACAGACTTGTTCTGCATGGCAGGGCTGTGTGTCAGGCAAGAACCCCAAAATGCAGCGAATGTGTACTATCGGATATTTGCAGCAGCGCAAAGAAATAATTTCAGGGACTGTGAAGAAAAGTAATTCTTCACAGTCCCTTTGTTACTATTAAAAGTAAATAAGAGCCTTTCCGCTTTCAATTCTGACCATTGCATTGTCATCTGTAATACAATTGCTTACACCAAGCGGAAATGACTCATTCAGAGTACCGGAATCAAGCTCATAGGAAAATCCCCT
>CACZSM010000203.1 GCA_902783815.1 uncultured Ruminococcus sp. | reverse complement strand
GTCATGGACGGAACATCTGGCTTCGGAGCCTTTGATCTGCGGTATTCATATTCATCAGATGCGCTGCTCACGATAATATCTCATTTCAAGGGCGACCGTGAGCAGATCTATTCAAACTACTATACTTATGACTTCATTTTTGCGGCTGCCCGTACAATTTTTATGGTAATGCTGCCGATCACATTCAATAGTCTATGCAGCAGACATTATCTGTGGTTCAGGGCTTGTATGTTTTCGGCGATATTTTCCGGAGTGTTTGATGCTGCCGAGAACTATCTGCTTCTTGATATTGTCAGGACATTCCCGAATTTTACCGGCGCACAGGCAAGTATGGCATCCGGCTGTACAACATTAAAATGGATATTTTTAGGTCTATGGGTATTAACGGTGCTTGTATTCGTTATCCTTACGCTTATCACATATAGCAGGCTGAGAAGAAATAAATCAAGACAGATCATTTCTGTATAAAAAAATGAACCTGATCCGTATTTCCGGGTCAGGTTTTTTTGGTGTGATTCAATTCCGATCACTGACGGTAATTCATGTTTTCCTGACGAATATAGGCGATCATTTCCTCTCTGCCCTCTGTTGTCAGGGGAAAGGCTCTTTCAGATACTATTTCGTCCTTGCATTTTTCATAGCAATAATCGCTGTGCCATATTTTTACAGTCATTATACCCTCTTTTACATCCGGTATAATAATATAGTGGAATAAGTAATTACACTCTGTATAATCATTGTCGTTTTCAAACCACATTATCTTTGGCAGTTCATCACAAAGCATTTCAGCACCCCTTTTCGTCAGGTTCTATCAAGAACAGATCCTCACATTCGTAGAAATCCGCATCCGTTACACTTCTAAGTGCTACGGTTTTCAGATTTTTCAGAATAAGTCCATTTTTACGGCAGTACGAAGAAAAAGCTCCGTTGCTCGGCGCATTGGATCTGTCTATGCTTACATATACTTTTCTTCCTGCTGCAATTGCCGGAGCAATAACCTTGTCTATCAGGAGATATGCAAGACCGCTGCCTCTGACTTCTTTTTTTATGCCTATCTGCCAGACAAGCGTTTCTTCTCCGTTTTCAACGGAGGTGATATATCCCAGTGGTTTGCCATCGATTTCAGCGATAAAGCTGTTTTTGCCGAAGAATCTTGCTATTACCCAATATGTATAGGGCGTATGAACATCAAGCGGCGGACATTCGCTTGCAAGTTTTTGCAGAAGCTCAGAATCGCCGTCACATACATTTCTTATCTTTATGTTTTCTTTCATTTTACTGCCCCCATTATTTCAATATCTTTCTCATAACGGCAACAGAGAAATAGCCGATCAGGAAAGCGCCTAAAAAGTTTTCAAAAGCAGTCAGCAGACATACTCCCAGATCTATGGCTTCAAACTGCGATACAAACGGTACTATATTTTCAAGACTGTACAGAAAGCTTTTCATCAGTGATATCATACTGTCGTCACCGAGGTTATCAACATAGGCTTCTTTTGCGCTGTCCCAGACCATAAGAGTATTGCCAACGCAAAAGGCGTCCGCCTTCTTGTATGAGAATATAAGGAAAAATACAAGAGTAAAGAATAATATCATACCGATTATAGAGGCCACTACCCGGTTAGGTGAAAGACCGTATTTTCCCTGTGCGTAAAGTATCTTGTAGAGCCATGTATTTGAAATTCGCTTCAATGTAGAATTAGACTTATTCTTGACATCCATCTGAGGCTTATATTCCATAAATAGTATAAAAGCAACATCCTCCGTATCATACATACCCTGTGAACTGAAATTCTCTTTAAGCATCAGGAAGTCCGTTCCCTTTGACCAATTCAGCTCATTTATTCCTCCGAGGTCAGATGCCACATCGTTATTGTAAACTGCCATGAGCATTTTATTAACGATCTTTGTTCTGCCGATACCCTTTGTTTTGGTACGCGGAGAGGTATTATTACCATCTCTGCCGAAAAACTGCCGTATTTTTTCGCGTGGCGATACAGCAGGAAGCTCGCCCCATTGTTCGGATGATACTATACGGCTGTAATTCTGCGAATGGTGGAATGAAAGCTGTCTTACATTGCCGATATGAAGAGTATTCTGTATCTCGCAGTTATCTATAAGCAGGTAAATATCCGGACACAGCTTTTTTTCCGGATCAGACTTATCGTACAAAGGAGCAAATATCAGTTTAGTCAGCGGCATATTCTGGATATTCTGGAAGCATACCTTGCATCTTTTTTCTGATCTGAATTCAGAATCAGAAAACTGTATGATAGAATCTCCGCCGAAAACAGTATTTACAAAGCTGACCTTATTCAAATACGGCTGATTTTCGCTTACAGTTTCGTCATCGTATGAATCGAATATAGTCTGGAAGCAGTTTATCGTAAGACCTCCGACATCCACATTATTGAATCCAAGTCTGCCCATGACCTTTGCATCCTCAAACGACATTTCCATATTTGAGGATGTATTTTCAAATACAGAGTTCCTGAAAAATACATTTCCGAAAAAACAGGCTTCACGGAAATCTATGACTTTACTGTCGTCTATTTTTTCGCATATGAAGCTCATATAGTTGAATTCTATGCTTCTTTCAAAGCTGGAGCAATTGAAATGCAGACTTCCGCATATGGTTCTATGGTTCGTAATATCATTCATTGACGAAAATACAGTTTCGCCTGAAAATACTGTTTTATCTCCATACAGACTTCCTATCGAATAATCAGGAAAGTGGGTGCATATTTTACAGAGATCAAAATTCCGTACATAAATGTAATATTCACCTTTTTTTCTGAAAACAGAAAAGTCAAAGGATATTTCATGCTTATCCTCATCAGTAATGATAAATCCCTTTTCTGTCAGATCATTTATTATCTCAGAAGTTATATCCTCCGGGAACTCAAAAACAAGATCCTCAGATACATCTGGTTTTTCATAGAGATAGCGGTTATAATTCAGAGCCGGTTCAGGAAATTCCCTTTGCTTATACAAACGCCATATTGCGCTGTCGAGTATTTCTCTTGATGCCGGAAGGGTAAAAACTCCGCTTGTAACGGGATCCATTTTCAGAAAGCAGCCTTCATATTCATCAAGCATTTCAGATGCCTTTGCTGCTTTTGCCGTATTCAGATAATCTACAAATTCGCTTTCACTGTATTTATAGATCCTTTCCCTCAGCTTTTCCGGACAGTCAAAGCATTTTGTAAGCTCTTTCAGCTGTTCAGAATATATAGTTCCTGGTATTGTCCTGATATAGTTCATTGTCCTCACCCACCAGACCGCTTCCTCAGTCTGTTCTGCTGCATTTCTTTTCCCGGTCATCTCATACACCTCCTGTCAAAAGAAAAGGGACGCGCAAAGCGTCCCGATCCCAGATCTTTTTTATCCGGACTTTCGTCCTGCTTTTCTTACAGAGCAGCCTTTGCCTTTTCAACAAGTGCTGTGAAAGCCTCTGCATCGTAGATTGCGATCTCGGAAAGCATCTTTCTGTTAAGTGTGATGCCAGCCTTCTTCAGACCGTTCATGAATGTTGAATAGTTAATGCCGTTAGCCTTGCAGCCAGAAGATATACGGGTGATCCACAGTCTTCTGAAATCACGCTTTCTCTGCTTTCTGCCGATATAAGCGTAGTTACCGCTTTTCATAACAGCTTCCTTAGCCATCTTGAAATGCTTGCTCTTTGCGCCCCAGTAGCCCTTAGCGAGCTTCAGAATCTTTTTTCTTCTCTTGCGTGTTGCCAGCGCACCCTTTACTCGTGCCATATTATATTACCTCCGAATATCTGTAATTGTTCTTCCTTTTTCTTTCCCTTTATTATTTATAGGGAATGAGCTTCTTGATAGCTGCTACATTTGTCTTATCAGCTGCAACAGTCTTTCTGAGTCCTCTTTTACGCTTTGTAGTCTTTTTGTTAAGTATATGTGACTTATTTGCGTGTGCACGAATTACCTTACCGTTCTTTGAGAGCTTAAAGCGCTTTTTAGCTCCGCTGTGTGTCTTGATCTTAGCCATATTAAGATCCTCCTTGATTTTGATTTATTTGTTTGGCTTCGGCGCAAGGAACATAATCATATTGCGTCCCTCAAGCTTAGCAGGCTTTTCAACGACTGCGAATTCCTGACAAGCATCTGCAAATTTTTTCATAATTTCGCTTCCAAGCTCCGGGTGACCCATTTCTCTGCCCCTGAAGCGTATCGAGACTTTGACTTTATCGCCATTGCCTATGAAGCGCTGCGCATGGTTGAGCTTTGTATTGAAATCATGGGTATCAATATTAAGGGAGAGTCTGACTTCCTTTATATCGACAATTTTTTGATTTTTCTTTGCCTCTTTTTCTCTTTTCGCCTGTTCAAAGCGATACTTGCCATAGTCCATGATCTTGCACACAGGCGGCTGAGCCTGCGGAGCGATTTTTACAAGGTCGAGATTAGAGTTTTCAGCCATTGCCAGAGCCTTTGACGCAGACATTATTCCGAGCTGCGTACCGTCCGAGCCGATCACACGGATCTCCTTATCACGGATCTCATCATTGATCTGAATTTCCTGCTTGCTAATGTTAAGCACCTCCAAAACTTTTTGAAAATAAAGAAAGCACGAACCTTCAGGCGGTCGTGCGTATCAACAGCTGCCCCGGCACAAACATATACAGGGGCTGATCTATTGACCCGTAACAGACGAAACCTTACAGGTGAAAGTCCGAGCGAACTTTACTTTGTTTTTACTTTCCTACTATATCATATCTTTTCGTGTTTGTCAAGTCTTTTTTTCCACGGGAGTTTAACAGCTCAACCCCTAAAAATCACCCTGAAAGCCTGACGACACGCCGGCAGGCGAGACGATGTCAGCGCAGCTGACAGGGGGAGGGAGCAAACCACCCCGTAGGCCAGAGCCTGACGGGGTGGGGGTAGTTATTCAATAGGAATCTGTGGTTTTTCAGGACAAAACGGGTGTGCATTATCATAATCAGCGGCAGCATCAAGGAATTCATCAAGCGTAACATTCTTAAAGTATTCTCTTCTCCACTTTGTATAATCAAATCTTTCGCTAAGAATAAAAGAGATAAATCTTTCTGTTTCGATCGTTCCAAGGTGTTCAAACAAGCAGTTATATCCGCGTTCAACGATTTCAGCGGTAGAATTATTGTTAATCATATTCTGTCCCTCCTAATATTATGATAAACTCAGTCGGATTCACGATTTTGATTTTGTCACTTTTGTATTTGAGCAAACGATCATCTGTTGTCAGCATAAAATCACATTGAGCAATAATCGCACAGGCAGTATGCAAAGCATCCGCAGTTATCAAGATAAATTCGCATTTTTATCATCCCCTTTTCTATATTATACAATATCAGTTAGTTTACCGTCAAGCGCATTTTGCAACCTCTCCACCACTCGCCTGCGGCGAGCGGTCCCCCTGTCTCGCCTGCCTGCTCGGTCGGCGCTGCTGCTTCGCAGCGGTGTCCACCGGACACCCGC
>CACZSM010000202.1 GCA_902783815.1 uncultured Ruminococcus sp. | reverse complement strand
TATCGAAACAGGCTTACTTTCAAGCATTAAAAACCTTATGGAAACATTAAAGCTGACAGCAACAGAAGCAATGGCGGCTTTAAAAATCCCCGAAAGCGAACAGCCCCATTATGCCGCATTGATCGGTTCATAAAGTAAAATTGATATGAAAAAAGTAACCGTCATCCTTTTACGGATGGCGGCTGCTTTATTTTTACTCTTCTGTTCTTACTACGGCTATTCCGAGATCTTCAAGCTGCTGTGGGTCAACATCAGCCGGGGCATTCGTCATTGGCTCGCTTGCATTCTGTACCTTCGGAAAGGCTACAACATCTCTCAGTGTCGGTGCTTTCAGCATCTGCATTACAAGTCTGTCAAGACCTATTCCCATACCTCCGTGAGGCGGCGCTCCGTAGCGGAAAGCATCCATAAGGAATCCGAATTTGTGATACGCTTCTTCATCACTCAATCCAAGCATCTCAAACATCTTCTTCTGCAATTCGGGATTTGTTATTCTAATAGAACCACTCGAAAGCTCTATTCCGTTCAGTACCATATCATATGCCTTTGCATATACCTCTCCTTTATTGCCGTCCAGCTTGTCAAGACAGTCATCTGTGGGCGATGTGAACGGATGGTGCATTGCTATCCATTCTCCGCTTTCCTTATCAAACTCGAAAAACGGGAATTTTACTACCCAAAGGAAATTATACCCGTCTCCGATGATTCCCATTCTCTTTGCAGTCTCTGTTCTGAGTGCGCCAAGTGTGCTGAGAACTGTTTGTGTATCTGCGTCTGCGATTATAAGTACTACATCGCCCTTTTCAGCACCAGCAGTATTCAGTATAGCCTGCATTTCATCCTCTGTCATAAACTTTGCAAAGCTTGATGCGATTCCGTCATCTGTAAGCCTTATCCATGCAAGCCCCTTGGCTCCGATACCGCGTACAAACTCCGTCAGCTTATCTACTTCTTTTCTTGTATATGTTTTTACAGCGCTCTTTACTGTTATTCCTCTTACAGATCCACCGCCTTCAACAGCACTTTTGAATACTCCAAAACCGCAGTCCTTTACAACATCTGTAAGATCAAATATCTCCATACCAAACCTTGTGTCCGGCTTATCAGATCCAAAGCGTTCCATTACCTCATTATATGTATATCTTGGGAACGGTGTGGGTATGTCGATATCCATAACATCCTTGAATACTCTCTTTATGTAGCCTTCACCTATCTCCAGAACATCCTCCATGTCAACAAATGACATCTCAAGGTCTATCTGAGTAAATTCCGGCTGTCTGTCTGCGCGCAGATCCTCATCACGGAAGCATCTTGCTATCTGCATATATCTGTCAAAGCCGGCGACCATGCATAGCTGTTTATACATCTGCGGCGATTGCGGCAAAGCATAGAACGATCCCTTGTGTATTCTTGACGGTACAAGGAAATCTCTTGCACCCTCAGGAGTGGATTTTATCAGCATAGGAGTTTCAAGCTCTATGAATCCGTTTTCGTCAAAATAGTCTCTTGTCACCTTTGCAACTTTATGACGGAATATAAGATTATTCTGAAGCTGAGGTCTGCGAAGGTCAAGGTATCTGTATTTAAGTCTTGTAAGCTCGGCTGTTTTGCAGTCATCTACTATCTCAAACGGGGTAGTCTCAGATTCACCCAGTATCCGAAGCTCTTTTACCTCTATTTCAATATCTCCTGTAGGGATATCCTTATTCTTGCTGCTCCTCTCCCTTACAATACCCTTTGCCGCAAGAACATACTCCGAACGGACAGACGAAGCCTTTTCCAATACTTCTTTTTCTGTGTTTTCATCAAAAGCAAGCTGTACTATTCCTGTACGGTCACGAAGGTCTATGAATACAAGATTCTGTCCGAGATCTCTTTTGCGCTGCGTCCATCCGCAGACAGTTACCTCCTGCCCTACATTTTCAATTCTCATCTCTCCGCAGTAACAGCTGCGTTTCATACCTGTCAAAAACTCTGCCATTTCAATTCTCCTCTGTTCCTAATCCTAATTTTTCCATAAGAAGGTCATTTGTACCGTTTACATAAAGTGAGAAAAAAGCATCAAAGAAGGATTCGTCAAGGGGAACCTCTTTTACAGCGCCGGTTATCATATTCTTGATCTTTGCTTTGTTTGCAGCAATATCATCATCACCGAGTACCATACTGTATTTAGCTTTTATCTTATCTGCATATTTCATCTGAGGCTTCAGCTTCCTGCCTACTATATCACATTCAGCGATAAGTGATGAATTCCTGATACCCTCAGTAAGTTCAAATGCCTTAAGTCTGCCGCTGTCGCTTATGCCTGCAATATAAAGGTCACATTCTGGCGGAAGCTCAAGTTCTATTTCCTGTTTTTCAAGGAGTATGAGCAGTCTTTCAATACCCATACCGAAGCCAAGAGCTGCAGTAGGCTGACCTCCAAGCTCCTCTATAAGACCATCATATCTGCCGCCGCCGCATACAGTGCCTATCTCAGGAGCAACAAATTCAAAAACTGTGCGTGTATAGTAGTCAAGACCTCTTACGATAGACGGGTTGACGGTATATTCAAGTCCAACGGCATCAAGACAGCTCTTTACTTCATCAAAATGCTTCTGACAGTCGCTGCACAGGTAGTCTGTGACCTTTGGAGCATCCTTTGCGATCTGTGAGCAAATCGGGCTTTTGCAGTCAAGGATCCTCATAGGGTTCTTTTCAAGTCTTGTATTGCAGGTTTCGCATAGCTCATCCTTGTGGCTGCCGAAGTATTCTCTGAGTGCAGCAAGATATCCGGGTCTGCACTCTGGACAGCCGATAGAATTAATTTCCAGTCTGATATCCCGTACACCGAGCCTGTCGAATACGGAGTGAGCCGCACACATTACCTCTGCATCGGCATAGGCTGACGAAGCCCCATAAACTTCCATACCAAACTGATGGAACTCTCTTTGTCTGCCGTAATTTTTCTTTTCATAGCGGTAGCAGCCTGTGAGGTAATAGACCTTTATCGGGTAGCCGTCATTATACAGGCCATGTTCAAGCATAGCCCTTGCAGCGCCGGCTGTGCCTTCCGGTTTCAGCGACAGTGAATCTCCGCCTTTTGTCGTGAATGTGTACATCTCTTTTTGCACAATATCCGTAGTATCACCAACAGAACGGTCAAATAGCTCTGTATGTTCAAATACGGGTGTGCGTATTTCCCTGAATCCATAAGACTGAGCCTGACCGCGCATAATATCCTCCACAAATTGCCATTTATAGCTGTCTGCCGGGAGGATATCTTCTGTTCCATATACTTTTTTTGTAATAAGCTCCATTTCTATTATTCCCTCTTTCAGATTTATTCCGGTTTCATTGGATGCTGACATCATTATACACCATTATCTCTTTTATGTCAAACACCCTCCAGCTGCGGCGGAGTGCCTACGCTCTCAATTTCGCGATAGTCGCTCGCTTCGCTCCGCTCTGACCAGCAAACGAAAATTGGTCGAGCGCGGTCTCCGGCGCTGTGCCGTCAGAAAGCTCTGTACCCATGCCGCCGCCGTGACCGCGCAGCGGTCACTTTCCGGCTGGTTAGTAGCATCATAAATTCCTGACGGTCAATCAAGGTGCGCC
>CACZSM010000201.1 GCA_902783815.1 uncultured Ruminococcus sp. | reverse complement strand
CTTATGTCACTTATCTGCGGCAAGGATGTACTGTATCAGGTACTGTCCGGCGGACTGCTGCTCGGAGCTGTATTTATGGCTACGGATTATTCAACAACTCCTCCTACCAAAATGGGCAAAATAGTTTTCGGCATAGGCTGCGGACTTATTACAATACTTATCCGTTTCTGGGGCAATCTTCCGGAGGGTGTTTCATTCTCCATCCTTCTTATGAATATTCTTACACCTTATATCGACAGGCTTACACGCAATAAGCCGCTTACAGGAGGTGTCAAGGTATGAAAGACATATTGAAGCCGATCATTGTGCTTGCATCGATCTGTCTTGTAGTTACAGGCATACTTGCCTATGTAAATACTGTGACAGCTCCGATAATAAAGGCTGCCGAGGAAAAGGCAGCTGCCGAGGCAAGATCAGAGGTTCTGAAAGAAGCAAAGAGCTTTGAAAAAATGGATGTAAAAGGGCTTCCTGAGGGAGTTACAGAGGTATATAAGGGCAGCGATAACTCAGGATTTGTTTTCATGCTGACCCAGAAGGGCTACGGCGGTGAGATAAATCTCATATGCGGAATAAAGCCTGACGGCAGCATAGAGGCTGTGAAAACACTGAAGCACAGCGAGACAAGCGGCATAGGTTCAAAGGTAGTTGACAACGGTTCAGGCTACAGGGAAAAATTCCAGGGCAAGACTGCTCAGACTTATGGCGAAGTAGATTTTGTCACGGGTGCGACAATATCATCAAAGGCATACCGCAGAGCAATAGAATCTGTATTTGCTGCGTATTCAAAGGTAAAGGAGGGGTAAGTGATGAATACATTTAAGAATCTGACAAAGGGTCTTATCAAAGAAAATCCTGTTCTTGTGCTTGTACTCGGAACCTGCCCGACACTTGCTACCTCGACAAGCGTAATAAATGCACTTGGAATGGGTGCGGCAGCAACTATCGTTCTGCTTTGCTCCAATATAGTAATATCTGCGCTGAGAAAGGTGATACCTGATAAGGTGAGGATCCCATGCTATATTGTCCTTATTGCAGGATTCGTTACCGCTGTACAAATGCTTGTAAAGGCATTTGCGCCTGATCTTGATAAATCTCTGGGTATTTATTTACCTCTTATAGTTGTAAACTGTATCATACTTGGCAGAGCTGAAATGTTCGCAAACAAAAATAAGGTATTTGACTCCGCTATAGACGGTCTGGGAATGGGTCTTGGATTTACGCTTGCGCTGTTCCTTATGGCAACTATCAGAGAAGTATTCGGAAACGGAACATTCGCTGGTCTGGAAATACCGGTTCTTGCTGAGAACCATATCTCAATACTGACAATGGCTCCCGGAGGATTCCTTGTATTCGGACTGCTTATCGCCTGCATGAATAAGTTTGCAAAGCATAAGCCTAAGAAAAAGAGCTTTGGCTGTGAGGGCTGCCCCCAGGCTGAGGGATGCAGCAAAAATGGCTGCGGAGAAGTAAAGAAGGAGGCTGAGGAAAATGGTAACTAAACTTATTGTAATACTCCTTTCAGCAGTGTTTATCAATAACTATGTATTGTCCCGTTTTTTAGGAATCTGTCCATTCCTCGGAGTATCCAAAAAGCTGGACAGTGCAACTGGCATGAGTGTTGCCGTAATATTCGTAATGCTTATGGCGACCGCCGTTACCTGGCCGATACAGAAATTCCTGCTTGATCCCAATGGTCTTGGCTATTTGCAGACTATAGTATTTATTCTTGTTATTGCGGCACTTGTACAGCTTGTAGAGATCATCCTGAAAAGGTATATACCCTCACTGCATAAGTCACTGGGCGTATATCTTCCGCTTATCACTACTAACTGCGCTGTTCTCGGTGTAACAATACTTAATATAGATTCTGATTACAGCTTTATCGAATCAATGGTAAATTCACTTGGAAGCGGACTTGGCTTTATGCTGGCAATGGTAATGTTTTCCGGCGTCCGCTCGACTATCGAGGGCAGGGATATCCCAAAGAGCTTTCAGGGACTTCCGATCACTCTGATCGCGGCTGCCATAACCTCACTTTCATTCCTTGGTTTCGGCGGCGTTATCGAGAATCTGTTTGCATGATCGGAGGTACAAAAAATGGAAGCGATTTTATCAGCGGTAATTCCCGTTGTTATAATAGGTGTGATCTGCGGAGCAGTGCTTGTAATTGCATCAAAGCTGATGGCTGTAAAAGAGGACGAGCGCTTTCCGAAGATCAGAGAATGTCTGCCGGGAGCAAACTGCGGAGCCTGTGGCTTTGCCGGCTGTGACGGCTATGCAAAGGCTCTGTGCGAAAACCCCGATACGGCAACAAATCTTTGTGTACCTGGCGCGGATGCAGTGTCAAAGAAGCTCAGCGAGATAATGGGCGTTGAGTTTGAGGATGTTATTGAACAGGTAGCAGTTGTGCATTGCTCAGACGACTGCTCAAAAACAGAGGATAAGGTGCAGTATGTGGGAATCCAGACCTGTAAGGCTGCAAAAATGATGTACGGCGGCAAGGGAAGCTGTGTTTACGGTTGTCTTGGCATGGGTGACTGTGCAAATGCTTGTCCGAAGGGTGCTATTGAAGTAGTAAATGGCGTTGCTAAGGTTGACCCGGCTGAATGTATCGGCTGCGGAATTTGTACAAAGACTTGTCCTAATCATCTGATATCACTGGTGGCTGATGTTAGAAAGGTAGTTGTGACCTGCAGCAATAAGGATAAGGGCGCAGTTACAAGAAAGGTTTGCTCAAATGGATGTATCGGATGTAAAAAGTGTGAAAAGGTATGTCCGAACGGAGCTATAACTGTTGTAAACAATGTTGCTGTCATTGATTACGACAAGTGTACGGACTGCGGAACCTGTGCTGAAAACTGTACGACTGGCTGTATCAGGGTAACAGACCTCAGCGGAAAGCATCGTATGGTGGAAAAGGATTAATAATGAAAAGTGTAAGGGTATTTCTGCTCTTACACTTTTGTTCTGTCAGATAAAGGACTGAATTTCTATTATGAATAACGCTCTCAGAATTATCTCCGCTGTATTTTATATTCTTACTTCAATTGTTATCAGCGGATTGTCAACAAGTGATATACAAAGACTTCTCAGGGGCGCAAAAACAGATATTACAGAAAAAAATTGTTGCTGTGATCTCTGCGGAAAGCCTATTCCTGTCATCAGACAAATTCCTGTGATATCATTTTTACTGAGTAAGGGCAGATGCAGTATGTGCGGAGCAAAAATACCTTTGCTGCCAACTATACAGGAGGGTATTATAATTGCTGAAGCTGTTGTATGTGGTATTATAACTGGATTTGCTTCTTATGCAGTTATAATTAACTTTGGTTTATATGAGCTTTTCAAGATAGTAATGATAGTTTTTAATGGCAGACGCAGCACAGAATTCGCAAAATCATTTATTATATCTGTAGGACTGAATATCTGCCTGTTCGGACTGATTTACGGATTTATGGCGGCAGTGGAATTTATTGATACATTGATATGAAAGGAACATTTGCAGTGGATATCAGATACGAATTACTGGATGCAATACTTGAAGCTGCCCCGTCACTTCTGAATGATACGGACGGAGCAGAAATGTTTACCTTTTATCAGATGCCTGATGAGGTATTTCAGAACGCCAAAAACGATTATGGATTTTTCTTATCAAAAGATGATATAGTGTGTATAATTTCCCTGTCGTCGGAAAAGCCTGGCAGTGACGGTATTGTTTTCACTACAAGACAAATATGGGCAAGTAATCTGATCGATGGAGAAAAATATGGATATCATTGTCCCTATGAGAACTGGAACGAACTTGATGACCTGTATAAAAATGGATCAGTAAATATAATTTGTCTAAGAAAACTGATGAGAAAGCTCTATGGAATAATCAAAACAGACCTGGATGATAGTGATGATGAAAATAATGACAACAAATTAGATTTACTGTTTTATTATGACAATGATCCGGATGTTTTTGATATGCTGGCTGATGCAAAGGAAAAGTACAGCGAATATCCCTTTGGAGTATTTGCAGCAAAGCATATAAAAGATCTTTTACCACATATGATAATGTGTCTGGAAAAAATTGATGATTTTGAAAAAACACCTGATGACGAAAAAATAAAAAAAGACGCAGCGTGTCAAATGGCTATCTTTTGGAATGTGATCGAGACACTTGGAGCTTGCTATTTGTCTAAATCAAGCAAAAGTGCAGAAGGTTTTTATGATTATTATTTCTGGATGAAATTCTGGGGTCAGCTGCTGTGTGATCAGGAGGAATTCAAAAATAGTTTTTTTGATTCTGAGATAATTATTGCAATTCGGGATGCTGTATTGAAAATAGCGCTTGAAACAGATCTGATGCTTGAAACTCTGGAAGAACATACCATGAATTTTTGTGAAAAGCTTGATGAGGTCATGGGTAAGATCTATTCGTATGTAAAAAAGATATATGCTATTTCCTGTGACAGTGATCTGAAAGAAAATGAATTTCAGGTCATCGCACATGAATATGTAAAAGAAGCAAGTGAATATGTTTGTTCACTTCTTAAGGATGTGTATTATGAGGTCATAAATCAGCTCAAAATTATTTCTAACTGATTTATGGTCATATAAATTGTAATAATCAAATAGATGTGTTATAATAGGATGTATTGATAAACTTATAATCAAAAAAATATTATGGAGGGCTTT
>CACZSM010000200.1 GCA_902783815.1 uncultured Ruminococcus sp. | reverse complement strand
TTGTATATGGCAGGGAGGCTATGGAAAACCTGAAAAGCATAGGTGTAGTTGTATATATACGCCTGCCATATAATGAGATAGAAAAGCGTCTCGGAGACCTTGCAAAGAGAGGCGTGTCCATAAGAGAAGGACAGACGCTTCGTCAGCTTTATGATGAGAGAGTTCCGCTTTATGAGAAGTATGCAGATATAATAATTGATGAGGATGGAAGATCTATACCGGAAACAGTATTCTGTATCAGGGATAGAGCAGAGGAGTATTTCAGCGGAGGCGGCAGATGATAACAAGCAGAGATAATGAAACCGTAAAACTTGCCGTAAAGCTGATGACCTCGGCAAAGGACAGAAAAAAAAACAGGTGTTTTGCAGCCGAAGGAGTCCGTCTTTGCCGTGATGCTGCTGAAAGCGGCGCAAAAATAAAACAGTTCTTATATACTGCGGCAGCTGCGGAAAAATACAGGAAGGATTTTGAAAAGCTGATATCAGTATCCGTATCATCCGCAGAGCTGAGCGGCGGCATTTTTGACAGGATATCTGATACAAGCACTCCGCAGGGATTTTTATGTATAATATCCATGGATGAGGAAAAAGACCGTTTTGATGTTGTAAAGGGCAGGAAATACGCTGCGCTGGAGAATGTTCAGGACCCATCGAATATGGGTACGATACTCAGGACAGCGGAGGCATTCGGCGCAGACGGAGTATTGCTGTCATCGGGATGCTGTGATGTTTATTCTCCGAAGGTAGTAAGGGGGAGCATGGGAGCAGTGTTCCGGCTGCCAGTAATGACAGTCAGTGATTTTTCTGATGCGATAGGAAAATACACGGACAGCGGAATAAATACTTATGCTTCAACACCAAGAGAAGCCGTTGGAATTGAGGATGTCAGTTTTGCTGACGGCGGGATAATGCTTATCGGAAATGAGGGAAATGGACTTGATGAAGAAACGATAAGCAGATGTTCACAAAGAGTTATGATCAGGATGAAGGGCAGAGCGGAATCACTTAATGCCTCAGCGGCAGCTGCCGTACTGCTTTATGAAATGATGAAATGACCGGAGAGATCAATTATGGATAGTGAATTGATATACTGGATATGGCTGCAAAGCTGTCTGGGGGTTAATAACAGAAGGCTGAAATCATCAATGAATCTGTTTGAGGATGCTGGCGCAATGTACAGGGCTTCTGAGAGGGATTTTCGCCTTTGCGGTATATTCACTGATACCGAGATAAAAAAGCTGTCTGATAAATCTCTGAGCAAGTGCGAAAAGGCAATACGCTATTGCGAACAGAACAGGATAGGCATATGTCATTATAAGTCTGAGGAATATCCGACAAGGCTTGCAGAGATTTTTTCTCCGCCGATTGTGCTGTATTATATCGGTACTATGCCGGATCAGGATAAGCTGCACTGTGGTATAGTCGGAACGAGATATCCGGAGGAGGGATATCGTTCCATAGCATATAATCTTGCATATGACCTTGCGAAGCATGACTGTATTGTTGTAAGCGGAGGAGCGATCGGAACGGATGTATGCGCACACAGCGGAGCAGTTGATGCCGATGGGATAACAATATGTGTCATAGCCTGCGGTTTCGACCAGTATTCATCAAGCAACGAAGAATTGATAATGGAAAGGATACCGGAAAAAGGAGCCGTAGTAACGGAATATCCGCCGGGAATACCGGCGGCGCTGTATAATTTTCCGATGAGGAATCGTATAATAACAGGACTGAGCCACTGTAATGTAGTTGTGCAGGCAGGAGCAGGAAGCGGATCTCTTATAGCGGCAAAATGCTCGATTGCCCAGGGTAGAAAGCTGTTTGCAGTACCCGGATCTGTGGATAGCGAAAGATTTGTGGGAAGCAATACTCTGCTCAAATTCGGATGCAGCGCAGTTCTTAATTACAGGGATGTTTTGCACTGGAACCAGCAAAGGATCATTTTTCCGGATATGTCCGGAAATGAAAATCCGGAATTTGACAGTCAGATGAAAGAAGAAATAACCGGAAAATTTGATCAGTTACAAAAAAACTGGTTCGACAGCAAAAGAAAGCATAAGCCGCCGTCCGGATATGTATTGACATCAGAAATAGACGAACAGTGCAGACCGCTTAAGTCGGAGGATGAATTATATTCATTTGAAGAGGGAGAACATGAACGGCCCGAGAAGGTTGAAATTACATTCGGAAGGTCGGAAGGAGAGTTTTCAGACCCTGCTGATCCGGAGTCAAGGAAGGGTATTCTGCATGAGGCTATATTGATGGGCGATTATACTGAATATAAGGATATGAGTCTGCAAAAGAGGATAGTAATATGTCTGAAAAACAAATTCGGTATCAGTGATGAATCACTGAATATGGATATCAATGACATAATGTGTACGGAGGAATACAGGGAGTATCTTGCATTGCAGAGAGCGTATGATATTCTTGGCTGGCAAAGTAAAGCTGTGAATATTGATATGACAAAAAATGATTCTGCGGTATCCGGGAAAGTGACTTATGAAGATGAAGTTCAGCCTGTGGAAGACGAAAAAATAGACAAAAATACTGATGAAGAATCAGAAAAAATTAGTGATAATACAGGAAAAAGTATGGACTCTGCTAAAGAACAGTTGACAGAAAATGCTTATTCGGTGTATGATACAATTTCGGATGAACCTGTGAATGTGAATATCATAAAAATCAAGACAGGTCTGTCAATGCCGGAAATACTTACGGCGCTGACAGAACTGCAGTTCTGTGGTCTGGTGGAATGTCTGCCCGGGCGCAGGTACATCAGGTCATAATGTAATTCGGAGGAAGAGTAATGTCAAAGCTTGTTATTGTTGAGTCTCCAGCAAAGGCAAAAACAATCAAAAAGTATCTGGGATCGGGTTATGATGTTGTGGCTTCAATGGGACACATAAGAGATCTTAATCCGAACCGTCTGAGTGTGGATATAAAAAAGAAATTCACACCTAAATATGAGTTGATAAAGGGTAAGGAAAAGCTGGCTGATGATCTTGTGAAGCTGGCGGAAAAAAGCGATTATGTTTATCTTGCGACCGACCCTGACCGCGAGGGAGAGGCTATTTCATGGCATCTTGCATATCTGCTTGACCTTGATCTTTCGGACAGCAACCGCGTAACATTCAATGAGATCACAAAAACCGGTGTCAAGAATGGTATGAGCGCCCCCAGGAAGATCGATATAGATCTTGTTAATGCACAGCAGGCGAGAAGAATTCTGGACAGACTTGTGGGTTATAAGCTGAGTCCGTTCTTGTCGCAGAAGATAAGAAAGGGTCTGTCGGCAGGCAGAGTACAGTCTGTTGCGGTAAAGATTATCGTTGACAGGGAAAGGGAGATCAGGGCTTTCAAGCCGGAGGAATACTGGAGCATAGACGCCCGGTTCATACCAAAGGGCAGCAGGAAAACAGTTTCTGCAAGTTTTTATGGTACAAGAGAAGAAAAGATAAAAATAACGAGCAAGCAGCAGGCTGATGAGATAATGGATAAGCTCAGGGATCAGCCGGCAGTCGTGGAAAAGGTAAAGCACGGAACAAGGCGCAGGAAGCCGTCTCCGCCGTTTATTACTTCAACGCTGCAGCAGGAGGCTTCAAGAAAATTAGGATTCCAGTCAAAAAGGACAATGAAGGTCGCACAGGAGCTTTACGAAGGAATCGAGATAGAGGGTATGGGAGCAGTCGGTCTTATAACATATATGAGAACGGACTCGCTGAGGATATCTGATGATGCACTTGATGCTGCGGAGAAGTTTATAAGGGCAAAATGGGGCGATAAATATGTTCCGAAGGAGCACAGGAAATTCAAGTCCCGTTCCAATGCCCAGGACGGACATGAGGCTATCCGTCCGACAATGATAGATATGGAGCCTTCAAGTCTTAAATCGAGCCTTACATCGGATCAGTATAAGCTGTATAAGCTGATATGGGAGCGTTTTATAGCTTGTCAGATGGCGGAATGTGTGCAAAAGACGACACAGGCTGATATAGCAGTAAACGGATATATTTTCAAAGCGTCCGGATACAGGGTGGATTTTGACGGATTTACGATACTGTATGTTGAGAGTGCAGATAATGCAGAGGATGAGAAGGAATCAGAGCTTCCTCCACTGGAGGAGGGTATGGCTCTGAAGGTAAAGGAGATAATACCGAATCAGCATTTCACTGTGCCACCGCCAAGATATACCGAGGCAAGCCTTATTAAAGCGCTTGAAGAATACGGAATCGGCAGACCGTCAACATATGCTTCAACGATAACTACGATCACAAGCAGGGACTATGTAAAAAGAGAGGCAAAATCACTTGTTCCAACAGAGCTTGGAGAGGTTTCCACAAAGCTGATGGAGGAAAGGTTCCCGAGGATAGTAAATGTCAAATTCACGGCGATGATGGAGCAGAATCTTGATACTGTAGAGGAAGGCAAGTATGAATGGGTACAGCTTCTTACAGACTTCTATGACGACTTCGATAAGACACTCAAAAAGGCAAAAGAGGATATGAAGGGTGTCAAGATAGAGCTTGAAGAGGATAAGACAGA
>CACZSM010000199.1 GCA_902783815.1 uncultured Ruminococcus sp. | reverse complement strand
CTCAATTGAAAAGGTAAAAAAGCTGTTCAGCTTCAGTTCTAAAATGCTTGTGACGAATCTGCTTGATACGATCTTCAATAATATACATTCTCTCGTTATCGGAAAATTCTTTACTCCTGCTGAACTCGGATTTTATCAGCGCGGTCAGCAGATGCCGCAGGCTTTTATGACTGCTATTGACGGCAGCTTCAATGAAGTGCTTTACCCTACTCTATCAGCTGTTCAGGACGATATGAAAAAACTCAAAAGCGCCCTTAGCAGATCAATGAAAACAAGTCTTTATATCGTTACTCCTGCGCTTTTTGGTATAATAGCAGCTGCCGAACCTCTCATAAAAGTCCTGCTTACGGAAAAATGGCTGCCATGCGTACCATTCATGCAGCTTCAATGCGTTATATGCCTTTTCTGGCCGCTGAGCGCCCGTACACATTCTCTGAACGCTATCGGCAGAAGCGATATCACACTTAAACTTAATATCATCGGCAAGGTAATAACTGTAATTATGATAGCAGTATGTATCCCATTCGGCATTTACGCTATTATGCTCGGAAATATACTGGCAACTAATATCGCTTTCTGGATCGTTTCTTTTTATGTGAATAAACACATACACTATTCCCTTAAAGATCTTTTTAACGATGTAAAAGGAACACTGCTTGTTTCCTCTATTATGCTTGCAGTTGTATATTCCATTAACTTTATACCTATGCCGGATATCGTAAAATTGGCTGTACAGGTCGTTACAGGTGTTGGTATATATGTACTGCTCTCAAAGCTGTTTAAGCTGGATTCATTTGAATATCTGCTGGAGATCGCAAAGTCCTTTTTCAAAAGGAAAAACAACTCCTGATACCGTTATGAAAAAAATTTACTGTCTTATATATTTTCAATAAACAATTTTTAAATGGAGTGAGGGTATGATATTTGTCACCCGGTCATCAATACCTGATTTTGATGAATACATGAAAGAAATAAAAGATATCTGGGAAAGTCACTGGCTTACCAATATGGGACCTAAGCATGAACAGTTTAAAAATATGCTGAAAGATTATCTCAGGACAGATAATATAGAACTGTTCACCAACGGTCATATGGCTTTGGAGCTTTCATTGCAGGCTATGGAGCTTGAAGGAGAAGTCATTACTACTCCCTTTACTTTCGCTTCCACTACTCATGCAATAGTAAGAAACCGTCTTGAACCCGTATTCTGCGATATCGACCCAATTACATATACGATAAATATGGATATTATAGAATCACTTATAACTGACCGTACCTGCGCGATACTGCCGGTTCATGTTTACGGGAATATCTGCAATATCGAAGAGATCGACAGGATCGCAAAAAAATATGAATTAAAAGTTATTTACGATGCGGCTCATACCTTTGGTGAAACTTACAAAGGTCTGAGTACCTCTGAATTCGGAGATGCTTCTTGTTTCAGTTTCCATGCTACAAAGGTATTCAATACCATAGAAGGAGGCGCAGTATGCTTCAGAGATAAGGAGATCGGCATGAAGCTGCGTGATCTCAAAAACTTTGGCATACACGGTCAGGAGGAAGTAAGTGCCGTAGGCGCAAATGCAAAGATGAATGAATTTTGCGCGGCTATGGGTATTTGTAATCTGCGGCATATCGACAGCGAAATAGCAAAGCGAAAAACCGCCGCAGAACGCTATAACAGCCATCTCAGCGGAATTGACGGCATACAGCTTAATACCATACAAAAGGATGTACAGTCAAATTATGCTTACTATCCTGTACTGTTCGATAAAAGCATATTCGGCGCCGACAGGGATGAGATATCTGACGAACTGAAAAAATACGGTATCCATCCAAGAAAGTATTTCTATCCCCTGACAAGCGCTTTTACTGCGTTCAAGGGAAGATTTGATGTTGGTCTTACTCCCTCTGCGCTCAGCATAAGCAGAAATATCCTTACACTGCCGCTTTATGCTGACCTTGCTATTGAAGATATTGACAGGATATGCGAGATTATCCTCAGTTGTAAGAAATAAGAGGAATTTATGGAAGCGATAAAAAAGCTGAAACAACGAGATTCATCAATTGAATTATTCAGGATCATCACAATGCTGATAATCGTTGCACATCATTACACAGTTAATTCCGGAGTGCTCAGCGAAATAAATCATGATAATATATTATCTGTCAATAGTTTGTTCTCACTTTTATGGGGCTGGGGAGGTAAAACAGGTATAAACTGTTTTGTCCTGATAACCGGTTACTTTATGTGCAAATCAAATATTACACTAAAAAAATTCCTGAAGCTTTTTCTGGAAGTAGAATTTTATAATATAGTGTTTTGCTTTATATTTCTGTTTACAAAATATGAACCCTTTTCTATAAAAGAATTGATAAAAGCTGTTTTGCCGTTTTATGGAATCGGAGCAGGTTTTACAAATTCATATCTTGTCTTTTTCTGTTTTGTTCCCTTCCTGAACATTCTTATTAAAGCAATGGATGAAAAGAAACACAGAAATCTATTATTAGTCTGTTTGATAACAGGTTCGGTTTTACAGACAATATTTATAGCACCCAATGCTTTTACTTACATTGGCTGGTTTATGGTTATCTATTTTATTGGTTCATATATCAGACTTTATCGTGCAGAATGGTTCAGCAATAAGAAATGGTGGACTATCGCAGCTGGTGTTACAATTCTTTTGTCATTACTTAGTGTAATAGCTGAAGCTATTGCTTATTATGTACTTAAGTTGGATGTACATCCTTGGTATTATTATGTTGAAGATTCAAATAAAATACTTGCCACTGTTACCGCAGTAAGTTTGTTTGTTTTCTTCAAAAATCTCAAGCTAAAGTATAATCCTATCATTAATACAATTGCTGCGTCAACATTCGGTGTATTACTTATACATTCAAACTCTGATACTATGCGTCAATGGCTATGGAAAGATACGCTCAATAATGTCGGAGCATTCCATACAGATATGTTTATAGTACATGAAATTTGTTCAGTTGTTGGAATATACATTATTTGTACGATCATTGATATCGGACGAATTTACCTGATCGAAAAGCCGGTATTCAAGTTAATTGATAAGGCATCAGACAAAGAATTAAGGAAGCACTGATTAAAGATTGTATCAAATGAGCGCCGTAAACCTGACGGTTTTTAAGCGAATTTGATGCAAGATGACGGAAAAGATGCAAGCAAGACAAGTGCTGAGCCGTCAGGCGTGATTTATTCAGTGGTTCCTTAAAATAAACGAAAGCAGGTGTGAAAATGAAAGGGATAATCCTCGCAGGCGGCAGCGGAACAAGACTGTATCCGCTTACAAAGGTAACATCAAAACAGCTTCTCCCTGTCTATGATAAACCTATGATATATTATCCCCTGTCAACTCTGATGCTGGCAGGAATACGGGATATCCTTATCATTTCTACGCCCGTCGATACTCCGCGCTTTAAGCGCCTTTTAGGTGACGGCAGCAGCTTTGGAATAAATCTGTCATATGAAGTCCAGCCCTCTCCCGATGGTCTTGCACAAGCATTTATTATCGGCGAGGACTTTATCGGCAATGAACCATGCGCTATGATTCTTGGGGATAATATCTTCTACGGCGGCTATTTCAGGCGAAATCTCAGTGATGCCGCTTTTAATGCGGAAAACGGAAAGGCTACTATCTTCGGATATTATGTCAAAAAGCCTGAACAATTCGGTATAGTAGAATTTGATGAAAATAAAAAGGTCATCTCCGTTGAGGAAAAGCCCTCTGAACCAAAAAGCAATTACTGTATTACCGGCTTGTATTTTTATGATAACCGTGTCGTACAGATGGCTAAAAAAGTCAGACCCTCAGCAAGAGGAGAACTTGAAATAACTGATCTGAACAGGCTTTATCTGGAGGATGGCTCACTTGAAGTTCAACTGCTCGGCAGAGGCTTTGCCTGGATCGATACGGGTACTATCGACAGTCTTATGGATGCTGCCGTATTCGTTCAGACAGTACAGAACAGACAGGGAGTAGTCATTTCTGCTCCGGAGGAAATTGCATTCCACGAAAAATGGATAAGCAAAGAAAAACTGCTGTCATCTGCGGAGCTTTATGGAAATTCACCCTACGGAGAACATCTGCGGCAAGTCGCACAGGGAAAACTGATATTCTGAGGTAGCTGATATGAAGATAATCGTGACCGGAGGCGCCGGATTCATCGGCGCAAACTTTATTTTCTATATGTTGAAAAAATATCCTGCCTACAGGATCATCTGCATTGATAAACTGACCTATGCCGGCAATATCACAACTCTTGAACCGGTTTTTAACAACCCGTATTTCAGATTCGTGCGGACAGATATCTGTGACAGAAAATCTGTTGAAAGAATTTTTGAGGACGAAAAGCCGGATATTGTTGTAAACTTTGCGGCTGAAAGCCATGTTGACCGTTCAATAGAGACTCCTGAAATATTCCTGAATACGAATATTATCGGTACAGAAGTCCTGATGGATGCCTGCCGCAAATTTGGAATAAGCCGTTATCACCAGATCTCAACTGATGAAGTCTATGGTGACCTCCCTCTTGACAGACCTGACCTCTTCTTTACAGAGAATACACCTCTGCATACAAGCAGTCCGTACAGCAGTTCAAAGGCAGGCGCAGATCTTCTTGTACTTGCATATCACCGTACATATGGTCTGCCTGTGACAATAAGCCGCTGCTCAAACAACTATGGACCTTATCACTTCCCGGAAAAACTGATACCTCTTATGATAGTCAATGCCCTGCATGATAAGCCGCTGCCTGTTTACGGTAAGGGAATAAATATCCGTGACTGGCTTTATGTTGAGGATCACTGCCGCGCTGTTGACCTTATAATACATAATGGCAGAGTTGGTGAGGTATATAATATAGGCGGTCATAATGAGATGAGTAATATTGATATCGTAAAGCTCATTTGCCGGGAGCTTAATAAGCCTGAAAGACTTATCACCTATGTTGCAGACCGCAAAGGACACGACCTCCGCTACGCCATAGACCCCACAAAAATACAGCAGGAACTTGGCTGGCAGCCTGAAACAAAATTTGCTGACGGGCTAAAAAAGACTATTCGTTGGTATCTTGAAAACCGCAGATGGTGGGAGGATATAATATCAGGGAAATATCTTGACGCAAATAATGCCGCTTTGTAATGCAAAGAAAGGATATTTAAAATGTCAATATTAAATTACGAACCTATGGGGGAATACGAAATAATGCTTTCCGCATGGGGTGAAGGAATAGTAGAGGATGATGAACTTATCTATCCTCTTGACAAAATATACAAGAAGTTTAAAAAGAAATACCACCGCAAGCCAAAGGATATCTCTCTGTTTATTGAGGACAGTATGGCTTGCGGCTATGACTACGGTTTTACTGGCGTTGATACAGACTATCTTGTACGCATGAAGCAGCTAAAGGAGATCATTTTCCCGGATTCTATAAAAAGTATTGATGAAACCCCGGAGCTTTTAAAGCTGCTCAAAAAAAATGATACGCTGATACGAGGCTCTTTTGACAGCTTTGCTGAACAATTCGCAGCAAAGCATGAACTTCATTTCAGACATTCTGACTTTTACTTTGCAAGTTTCCTGTCTGAATCCCAACATGAAAGTACCGAACTGAAAATGATATTCCACCGCAGCGGAAAAACTGAAATTGCGGAGCTTGTAGGATCTCCGGGATCATCAGCCGGCAATACCTTTGGCGGCACATTCTATAAATCTCTCCCAAAAAAGTTTTATAAAGAAATGACCGTGGATGACATTGCGGATATGTTCGATTCTTCCATACGGAAAGCCATAAAGGAAAACGGCAGACTTGAAGAATTCCTTGAGAAAGCCAAGACCCATAAAATGTATATGAAAAAAGTCTGATACAATATTGCAAAAAAAAACTGACTTTCACCAGAACATCTGATGAAAGTCAGCTTAATTATTTTATAATACTTAAAAGGATCAGAACTTGCCTTCCTTTGCAGCTTCTTCAACACTTACAGCAACTGCAACTGTTGCGCCAACCATCGGGTTGTTGCCCATTCCGATAAGACCCATCATCTCAACATGAGCCGGAACAGAGCTTGATCCTGCAAACTGAGCATCAGAGTGCATACGACCCATTGTATCGGTCATACCGTAAGAAGAAGGACCGGCACCCATATTATCGGGGTGAAGTGTTCTTCCTGTACCGCCGCCTGAAGCAACAGAGAAGTAGTTTACGCCGTTTTCAACACACCATTTCTTGTAAGTTCCTGCAACAGGATGTTGGAAACGGGTCGGGTTAGTTGAGTTACCCGTAATGGAAACACCGACATTTTCAAGACGCATAATTGCAACGCCTTCAGGTACATTATCAGCACCGTAGCACTTAACATCGGCTCTTTGACCCTTTGAGAAAGCCTTTGTTTCAACAACAGTAACTTCTTCCTTGTATGGGTCAAACTTTGTTTCAACATAAGTGAAACCGTTAATTCTTGAAATAATATAAGCAGCGTCCTTGCCAAGACCGTTAAGAATAACACGGAGAGGCTTAACACGAACCTTGTTTGCATTAAGGGCTATTTTGATAGCACCCTCAGCAGCGGCAAAAGATTCATGACCTGCTAAGAAGCAGAAACATTCAGTTTCTTCCGAAAGCAACATTTTGCCGAGATTACCGTGTCCAAGACCAACCTTGCGGTTTTCTGCAACAGAACCCGGAATACAAAATGATTGTAAACCGATACCGATATTAGCAGCAGCG
>CACZSM010000198.1 GCA_902783815.1 uncultured Ruminococcus sp. | reverse complement strand
GCGCCTCCATAACCAGTGTCAGCGTCATTACCTTTGTTATGGATGCGCAGGCTCTCACCTGATGCGGTTCCTTCGCATACAGTACCTCTCCTGTAGAAGCATCCATAAGAACAGCAGACGGCGCAGTAATATCCTTATCACTTACAGCCAGAGCTTTCTCTGTATTGATACCTGTTATCATTACAAATACAGTCACCAACGAAAATATTATCCTTACAACTTTCATAGATACACCTCCACACATTTATAATAAATATGCAGCGTACAAATAATTAATTACAAAAAAATCATCACAGCACCGGTTCATAACCATAATGCTGTGATTTTCTCTTACTTCCCGTTCGTAAGAGCCTTTATCTCATCACTGTCAAGGAATTCATCTATTGCTTTTTTCAGCCACGCTACAGGCAAACCGACTACATTATAATAGTCTCCCCGTATGCTCTTTACAAAAAGTCCTCCCCTGCTCTGGATGCCATAACCACCCGCCTTATCATACGGCTCAGAAGAACTTATGTAATCCTCTATTTCTTTCTCAGAAAGCTCAAAAAACTCCACTTCAGTTGAAATAGAAAATGTATAGTGCTTCTTCATATAGCATATGCAGCAGCCTGTTATCACCCTATGTACAGCACCTGACAGCATATTCATCATAATTCTTGCATCATTGGTGTCCCTCGGCTTATTCAGTATCTTGCCGTCAATCACAACAGAGGTATCACAGCCGATAACAAGACTTTTATCCCTGCCCTGCGCTATCAGCTCCGCCTTTGCCTGCGCAAGATATTCCGGACACTTTTCAACTTCAAGATCCTTCGGCACAAGCTCCCTGATATCAGAAGGCATAACCTTGAAATCATCAAACAGCATTGACAATAACTTTTTCCTTCTCGGCGATGCCGAAGCAAGTATGACATCCATGATAAACTAACCCCTTCTTTTTTAAATTCTTCAGGGAACCTCTGAAAACCTCCTTAACAATCATTTTGCTGTCAATTTTCCCGTATGCTTCTTTGTCAAGCCTCGCCTGCGAAAAAATTTACGGACGCAAACTGATTCGTGTCCCGGTTTTCAGATAACCCCTTTACTTTGTCAGCTGCTATTTTCAAGCAGCATTTTATATATCTCACCTTTTTTAAATCCCGTAAGTCCGGCTGCCTCTTTTGATGCTGCGGATGCCGACATTCCTCCGTCCATCAATTTCCTTGCAAGCTCAGCAGCGGATTCAAGCGTATCCTCCTCCGGCTTTTCAGGTTCTGCCCCGGCAACAACAAGGACTATCTCACCCTTTATCGAACCATCTCCAAAATCCTTCACAGCCTCACTCAGAGTTGTCCTTATGACCTGTTCATGAATTTTGGTAAGCTCTCTTACAATTGATATCCTTCTGTCACCGAACACCTTATACATATCATTCAGTGTATTTGCCAGCTTATGAGGTGCTTCATAGAATATCATTGTTCTCTGTTCCTTTATCAGCGAATTAAGATGATCTCTTCTGCCTGGTTTATTTACACTAAGAAATCCCTCAAATGTAAATCTGCCTGTAGGAAGTCCAGATATTGCAAGCGCGCTGCAGAGAGCCGTAGGTCCCGGCACAGCAGCTACAGTTATTCCAAGCTCGGCGCAACGGCCTACAAGTACCTCTCCGGGATCTGAAATACACGGCATTCCGGCATCTGTAACAATAGCGCAGTTTTCTCCGCTGAGTATCCTGCGACAGATCTCCTCTCCCCTGTCCCAGTCACTGAATTTATGATAGCTTACCATCGGAGTATGTATATCAAAATGGTTCAGCAGCTTTATTGTAACTCTTGTATCCTCTGCCGCTATAAAATCCACCATTTTTAATGTTTCAACAGCTCTTGGTGAAAAATCAGAAAGATTACCGATCGGTGTACCGACAACATACAGTATGCCGCTCATAAGTATTCCTCCTTATATTTACCGTATATCCTTATCATTTCTTCCGAATATTCTTTATTTTCTCCTTCAATAAACAATACCGGCTCAACCTTCAGACCTCCCGGATTTCCGCTTCTTCTTCCTTCTATCAGAAATAGCTTTGGCGCTTTATCCGGTCTTTGCTGTACAAACCTCAGTCTTTTTGGCTCGATATTATTCTTACGCATAGACAGCATGACATCAGGCAGTCTTTCAGGTCTTTGACACATACAAAGCCTTCCTCCGAATCCCAGAAGGACATTTGCAGCCGCAGTTACATCATCCGTTGTACAGAGGCTTTCATGTCTTGCAATAACATCCGACTGTTCGCTGCTCACAATACCTGTACCGGACGCTTTATACGGAGGATTGCACACAACAAGATCATATCCTGATCTCGGCAGTATATCTCCTGTCATACGGATATCCTCATTATATACCTGTATTCTTCCCTCAAGACTATTCAATTCAATACTTCTTCGCAGCATTGAACAGGCATCCTCCTGTATCTCAACTGCATCGACCCTTTTCGTAAGGCCGTTTCTCAGCCAGATAAGAGGTATTGTACCGCATCCGCTGCCAAGATCACAGGCAATATCATCTTTTTTCGGAGAAGCAAAATTTGCAAGAAGTATGGTATCCGTCCAGAATTTATGCCTGTCAGAAACTATGATCTTTATACCGCCGCCAAGAAATTCTATTCTTTCTTTTTCCAGAAGCACCATACTATCCCACTCTTTCCTGATATTACAACTCATTATATCATAAAAATATAATTCCGTAAAGAGAATTCAAAATTTTTTCATAAAAACAGAGAAATTATATTAAAACTGTCAATACTAACAGCATAACAGCAATAAAAAAACATCCACATTGACTATACAGCTATTTTCAGGGAGGAAATATAATGGCATACAGCAAGGTTGAAATATGCGGAATAAATACATCTCAGCTTAAAGTAATCTCAGAAGAACGGAAGCAGGAACTTCTTAATATAATCCGCACTGGAAGCGGTGAAGAAAAGGAAAAGGCCCGTGAAGAAATGATAAACGGCAATCTCCGGCTTGTATTAAGCGTTATACAAAGATTTGCCGGAAGAGGCGATAATCCTGACGACCTCTTTCAAGTCGGATGTATCGGTCTTATAAAGGCGATAGATAATTTCAGATGCGATAAGGATGTGAAATTTTCTACCTATGGTGTTCCTATGATAATCGGAGAGGTAAGACGGTATCTCAGGGATTACAGCCCGATGCGTGTCAGCCGTTCGATCAAGGATGCTGCATATAAAGTAATGCAGGCAAAGGAATCTATAATGTCAAAAAAAGGCAGAGAACCCACTGTATCAGAACTTTCAGAGGCTACAGGATTATCAGAAGAAAATGTCATTACTGCTCTGGAATCAGTTGTTGAGCCTGTTTCAATATACGAACCGGTTTATACAGATGGTTCTGACACTGTTTATATAATGGATATGCTCGGCGATGATAATAATGATATCCTCTGGTCTGAAAGAATGGCTCTCAGGGATGCTGTAAAAAAACTCGGAGAGCGTGAAAAGCATATTCTCGCCATGCGCTATCTGAAAGGTAAAACTCAGGTTGAAATAGCCGATGAAATAGGTATAAGCCAGGCACAGGTTTCAAGACTCGAAAAAGGTGCGCTGCTTAAAATAAGACGCTTAGTGTAATTCAGATCATCTGTACTCCGATCTTCAGCATAGTATTTTTGCTTACTGTGCTGGAGATTATTTTTTCACACTTGCGCATTGACTTGATATATAAAATAGATGTATAATAACCATATACTGAAAAATTGGAAAAGCTGATATTTTTGCAGATTTTTTTGAATGAGAAAACTATTAGACTATTTGGGAACCTCTGAAAACCTCCTTCACGATCATTTTGCTGT
>CACZSM010000197.1 GCA_902783815.1 uncultured Ruminococcus sp. | reverse complement strand
AGCACTAATAGAATGTGCAATCAACATTCATCACTTATATTATATGCAATATTGTATCAAAAGTCAAGTAAAAAAATGGGCTTGAGCCCCATGTTTCAAGCCCCATAAAAGAATAATTGACCGACGGAACTCACATTCCGCCGATCTTTGTTATGGAATCAATGAATAATTCACGCCTGACGGCGCAATACAGGCACCGGATCCGAGCCGTGCTGAAATCAGTTGTCATCAGATGCTGTATCAGTAATACTTTCAACAGCACTTTCTACCTTGCTTGCTCCGTTCTCAATGCCATCTCCGATAATTTCTGCAACGCTTTCCGCTCCGCTTACCGCCTTGCTTACGCCGTTTTCAATACCCTCCGCAGCACTTTCAGTTATGCTTTCGGCATCGCTGACTATTTCAGATACAACTCCTCCACTGTTTTCAGTACGGTTAGAGGTTTTGTCGTCCTTATCGCCTATAATTCCGTTGCCGTCTGTGACCTTGCCGTTATCCGTATTATCACGGCCTACGACTGAGGATTGTGCAGACGGCAAACTTGTTTCCGGTTTATCCGTAGAATTATTCTTGCAAGCCGCAAGACTTAATGAAAGTGACGCAAGCATGATACCTGTCAAGAAGAGTTTATTCATAATGTATGCACCTCATAAAATAAAAGTTACATACATATTATTGACGGAGTTTCATGGATTATTCAAATAATGTTAAAATTCTGTATTGTAAATAAAAATTTTATGGGGTTCCCTTATATCATTTACCGATAATTCCGCAGACAACATCTGTAGTCTTTGAAAGAGCTGCATCTATTTTTGATATATCTCCGATACCTGCCATAGCTCTTTCCGGCTTGCCGCCGCCCTTGCCTCCGACAAGCTCCGCTACTGCCTTTATTATTTTACCTGCGTGTGCGCCCTTCTTCTGAGCTTCCTTGCCGCAGGCTACTGATATATTGCCCTTTCCTCCGTCTGTACTGAACATTACAGCAATACAGTCCGGAGCCGTTTCAAGAACTCTGTCCGTCATAGACTTTAATGCAGCTGTATTTGTATCGTCAAATCTTCCTGCGGCGATCTTTATTCCATCGGATTCCTTTGCAGATGCCAGCATAGAAGTCACCTTCTGTGATGCCATCTTATCCGTCAGAGATTCTATTTCCCTGTCCTTTGCCTTCAGATCCTCCATCAGCTTTTCTCCTGCTGAAAGTATGCTATTTACATTATTAGCCTTAAGGAGCTTCATTGCGCCCGTCAGTATGCCGGACATCTCATCCATTACCGCAAGAACATTCTTTCCTGTGACTGCTTCTATTCTTCTGACTCCTGCCGCAACAGAATTTTCAGATGTTATCCTGAAAAGACCTATTCTGGATGTATTGTCAATATGCGTACCGCCGCAGAACTCCTTTGAGAACTCTTCTACCATTACGACTCTTACAACATCTCCGTACTTCTCTCCGAAAAGTGCCATTGCTCCAAGCTGTTTTGCTTCCTCTATCGGCATTTCTCTTGTTACGACATCCGCTGCGCTGAATATTTCCTCATTGACAAGATCTTCAACCTTTTTCAGTTCTTCATCAGTCATTGCAGAAAAATGAGTAAAGTCAAATCTCAGCTTTTCAGCATTAACAAGCTGTCCTGCCTGTTCAACATGGTTTCCAAGTACCTTTCTCAGCGCAGCCTGCAAAAGATGAGCTGCTGTATGATTCCTCATTATAGAAAGTCTGTTTTCCTTATTGACCTTTGCTGTTACCTTATCTCCATTCTCTACAGTTCCCTCTGATATCTCACAGCGGTGCATGAATATTCCGTTATGGTCTTTTACTGTATCAAGAACCTTTATTACTGCCTTATCTGTAACTATCTCACCGATATCTCCTACCTGACCGCCGCTTTCTGCGTAAAACGGAGTCCTGTCGAGCACGATAACAGCTTCATCACCTGTTCCGCCGAATTCTGCCTTTTCGCCGTCCTTTACGATCGCTTTTATCTGAGCTTCACATTCGAGTTCTGTATAACCTCTGAATTCTGTCTTTTCTATTCCGCTGAAATCTACTGCATCACTGAGCCATGCTTCTGCTCCGGCATTCTTTCTTGCATCCCTTGCACGCTTTTTCTGCTCCTTCAGAAGCGCATCATAGCCGTCCATATCAACTATCATACCCTTTTCAGCAGCTATCTCCTTCAAAAGGTCAACCGGGAATCCAAAGGTATCATTAAGACGGAACGCATCCTCTCCGGATATACGGTTTACCTCGGACTTTTCTATGATATCATTCAGCATTACCATACCCTGATCCAGAGTTGTTTTGAATGATTCCTCCTCTGTCCTTATTACCTTTGTAATTATCTCTCTCTTTTCAGCAAGCTCCGGATATGCAGGGTTTTCCTGTATTACAGTATCAACAACCTCATAAAGGAACGGATCATTCACGCCTAAAAGTCTGCCGTGTCTTGCTGCTCTTCTGAGAAGTCTGCGAAGGACATATCCCCTGCCCTCGTTAGAAGGCATTACTCCGTCGCCTATCATAAATGTAACGCTTCTGATATGGTCGGTTATAACTCTCAGTGAGATATCAGTCTTTTCGCTTTCGCCGTAGCCTACCTTTACAAGACTGCTTATTTTCTTCATGATATTCTGTACTGTATCAACAAGGAAGAGATTATCAACTCCCTGCATTATGCAGGCAAGTCTTTCCAGTCCCATACCAGTATCTATATTCGGGTGGTCAAGCGGAGAATAGTTACCGTTGCCGTCATTATCGAACTGGGTAAATACATTGTTCCAGAATTCTACATATCTGTCGCAGTCGCAGCCGACTCCGCAGGTCGGTTTGCCGCAGCCGTACTTCTCACCTCTGTCAAAGTATAATTCAGAGCAGGGACCACAGGGGCCTTCTCCATGCTCCCAGAAGTTATCCTCCTTGCCGAGCCTTACTATATGATCGGCAGAAACACCTACTTCTTTTGTCCAGATATCGAAAGCCTCGTCATCCTTTTCATATATGGACACCCATATCTTTTCCACAGGAAGGTCAAGTACCTTTGTACAGAATTCCCATGCCCATGCGGTCGCCTCATGCTTGAAGTAATCACCAAACGAGAAATTGCCGAGCATCTCAAAGAATGTTCCATGTCTTGCAGTTATGCCGACTCGTTCAATATCCGGTGTACGGATACATTTCTGACAGGTAGTAACTCTTTTTCTCGGCGGAGTCACCTCACCTGTGAAGTATTTTTTCATTGGAGCCATACCGGAGTTGATAAGCAGAAGGCTTTTATCATCTCTTGGTATAAGCGGAAAGCTGGGGAGTCTGAGATGACCCTTTGATTCAAAGAAAGAAAGGTATTTTTCTCTCAGTTCATTAAGTCCTGTCCATTGCATTTTTCATTTCTCCTTTTTTATTGATTCTGGGAAAACAGATAACGGATCCCTCATCCAATGGGACGAAAGATCCGTGTTACCACCCAAATTGCACACAGTCAACTGTGTACCGCTTCAATGACCTTAACGCAGTCCTACGCTGTGTTTTGCACAGAGGCTCCGAGACAGCCCAAGTGACCGTACACAGGGATATCCCACCATTGCTCCCCTCTCTTACAACTGCATCAATTACGCAGAAAGTGTCGGCTACACTCTTTTTTCTCATCACTGCCAATATTCATCTTACATTTGCCTATTATAATACTATTTTTCCTCCATGTCAACCCCAGCGCAGTGCCTGCGCTCTCAATGTTTCTCCTACGGGGCTTCTGGGGCTTAATTTTAGTAAGTAACATACATGATTATCAAAGAGTCAGGTAATTTCTCCATGTCAGCAAAGCTGACGATGGTGCTATGCACACACCGCATCTTCGATGCCGGCGCAGTTTTGGCATAGCCAAGTAATTTTCCAATGCCATAAAAGTAAGACCGCGCTCGACCAATTTTCGTT
>CACZSM010000196.1 GCA_902783815.1 uncultured Ruminococcus sp. | reverse complement strand
TCTTAGTGGGTGGCTGAATATGAGATATACTTTTCAATTGATGGTTCTGTATAAATTTTCTCAGCCATTTTCTGCCATTCTGAATAGTAAGCGGTATATTCTCTGCTGATACATCTGAAAGGACACAAGCCCTTGCAGCAAGCGGCAAGGCATCAAATACAGGGTCGCCTGATTTAAGAATTTCTGCCGGCACATTCTGCGGAAGATCATCTGCAATTATCCTGCCTTCCGACAGAAGTATGACCCTGCTGCATATAGGATAGACAGGTTCAGGAGAGTGTTCAGCAATAATAATAGTTGTACCTATTTCTGAATTTATCCTGTGCAGTATATCCGCAAGCTGTGATGCTGCAACGGGATCAAGCTGAGAAAAAGGCTCATCAAGCAAAAGAAGCTCCGGCTGCATAAGCATTACAGAAGCAATATTAAGTATTTGTTTTTGACCACCCGAAAGCTCAGTGGTTTTTTTGCCGAGAATATCATCAAGTCCGAAGAAGTTTGACATTTCCGCTATTCTGCGGCGCATTTCCTGTTTATGTATGCCCATGCTTTCAAGACCGAAGGCAAGCTCGCTGATCGTATTTTCAGTTATGATCTGATTATCCGGAGACTGCATTACAAAACCTATTCCCACTGTATTTTTCTCCGAGATATCACATCCTCTGAAGGTTATAATACCATTTCTTGTTCCTGCCGGACTGATCTGTGGTATTATCATTTTAAGCAGTGTACTTTTTCCGCTGCCGGAAATACCACACAAAAGCACGAATTCACCCTCGCTGACAGATAGTTCAATATCAACAAGAGCTTTTGAGATTTCATCAGGGTAAGAAAATGACAGTTCTTTTATTCCGAGTATTTCCACATAAGCGCCTCCCAAATTTCAGAAATTGCCGGAAGAAAGCACAGCAGCACGAATGATGTAAACATTACGGCAGTATTTACGGATATTATTCCGATATCAAAAAAAGGGTAGTAGCTGTAATCAGCCCATCCAGAGATGCAGCCTGTTATTATCACGATATCAAGTGCAATAAAGGCGGAAATCATAAACAGATCCGTTTTGCGGAATTCATAATCGGAATAAAATGTTCTTTTGCCATTTCCGTAGCCGCGGCTGCTCATAGAATCTGCTGTATCTGCCGAGGATTCCAGTGCCCACTGTATGAGTGAAGAAAGTTCCTTCATTCCTCTGCGGAGTCTTTGCCTGACATTATTTCTGTATAATACTCCCGAAGCCGCATGAACAGCAGAGAACCTTTCAGGCAGCTTTGAGAAGAATCTCAGTGTCATAGAGATAAGCAGAGCAAGCCTCGGAGATATTCTTCCAAAAAGATAGATCACTTTTTCTGTTGTAAATATCCCTGCGGAGCATGAGAACCACATAACGGATGCAGACATCAGCATTGCAGCGGCGCATCCGAAAATAACGGATTCAGCCGTCAGTGCATTTCCATCCGGGAGGAAGCATAAAACTGTTATTCCATTATGACTGACGAGAGAGTTTATTATAATAATAAGAATTCCTGCTGAAAAAGTGATTTTAAAGTTTTTTAAAAGACCACTGATGCCAGATAATAAAAAAACATATACCCATGACATAGCAAGTGATACCGCTAAAAAAACCGGATGAATAAAAAACATTGTTATTCCGATAACAGATGCAAACCATATGAATTGAGTGATCGGATGAAGCGATCTGAATAAAAACATTATTGGTATCTCCCTGTAAAATCTTACCCGTAAAAATAATTTCCTATATCATTGCCAAGATCGCAGCTGTACTGCCATTCGATGCTGTCGCCGTCAGAAACAAGACATTCCGAACAGCCAATACTTTTGAATTCTCCGTTTACGCTGTACATCCATCCTGAAACTGAGCCGCAGTCGAATTCATAGAGATTGCCGATCCCTTCGATATAAGCTCCGCCGGTCAGAGGAACTATGGAAAATTCCATTCGTATATTTTTCTCCCGGCATACCCTTTTCAGAATATCAAATACGCTTTCACCATCTGTAAAGCTGATATTTTCAGACGGAAGAATAAATCCGTCATCAGGGAGCAAAGCCCTTGTTTTTTTATTCAGCTTTTCATTTGTAAGAGCTGTACGGCAGGATATGTACATTGTACAGATATTTTCCGGTTCAGTTGTCTGAGTGGTACTTTGTTCATGCGGTACGGGTGACTGTTCATTGTTTGTTGAGTATTCAATACTGTTTTCGCTGATATCGGATGCAGCACTGGTTTCTGGCTGAGTAATAATTTCCGCAGAAGGAACAGGATCGTATGAAGTATTTTCCTCAACAGAAGGTTCCTGAGCTTCGGAAGCAGCAAATACGCTGCTTTCTGGCTGTGAATCAATCTCCGGAGAAGAAATAGGTTCAGATGAGATATGCTCCTCAGCAGAAGTTTCTTGTGGTTCAGAAACAGCCAGTACGCTGCTTTCCGGCGGAGTGTTTTCAGTTTCAGAAACAACAGCTGAAACAGCGGCGGAGGTTTCTGTTTTTTTATTATTATTCGGAGAATCCTGTTTTTCGCCGGAAAAATAGGCCGCTGTAAGAACAGCGGATACTACAACGGCTATTATCAGCTTACTGCTGTTTTCTTTTATCCATTTTTTCATAGTTCTGATCCTTTCGGCTGTATCAGGACTTTAAGACAATACCGCACAAATAATAGTGCCGCATATGCGCCGCCTAGTTTTTTTATAAGAATGTGCAGAATGAAGGAAGTACCCCAAGGGCACTTCCTTCAGGCGCACCAGATGTAGTGTTAAGCCGATGCGTGACCGCGCATCGGCATTGACACAGCGTTTATTTTTTCTTTGATTTTTTGCCGGTAAAGATAAGTACAATTATTAGAACTGCCGATACGGCAAGTATTACAGCAAGTATCCATGCTTTGCTTTGTTCTCCTGTAGGTACTGTACTGTTTGTGTTGTTATCTGATTTGATCTCGGCGGATGTGTTTTTGTTGTTATTATTGTTATTGTTATTATTGTTGTTATTATCCTTTATAACTTCTTCCTTACTTTGTTCGTTCTGAGGCTCAGGCTTTGACTGTTTTCTGAATTCAACATCACTCATATCATAAAGTGAGGTTTTGCCGGAGATCATTCTGCTGTAAGCAGCCAATGCGTAAAATGCCTGCGCATCCGCATAGCTATTGTATTCCTCACCGATTATATGAGAAAATCCTTTGCTGTCCGGAATATAGAATCTTTTAAGTCCTGTAAGAGCAGTTCCCTCAGTCTTTGCAAACCAAGTATCCCTGTCAGCATCTATACTAAGTGCTGAAAGAGCAGTTACTGTCTGCGCAGAACATTCACAGTTTGCTGCGCCATAGGATGTATATGTGCCATCCTTATTCTGAACGGATGAAAGATATCTGACAGCATTATCAACTGCTGTACTGACTTTTTCATTATTCTTATAATACGGCGCAAGAGCTTCTATTGCCATTCCTGTAAGATCAGGTTCTGCGGTATCTCCGAAGAATGTCCAGCCTCCATCTGAAAGCTGTGCTGAAAGTATATAATCAACCAAGCCGTTTCTTGTTGTCTGAGTGTCCTTATTGTTATTTTCAGGTATTGTATAATTTTTTGTATCAAGCGCGATAAGTGAGAATATAACACCGTTTATTCCCTGTTTGCTTACATAGTTAAAATCTGCAAGCTGTTCTGTAATGTTTTTTCCTGCAAAATCAGAAGCATCTGCGCCCAATGCTGTAAGTGCTATGATAATTCTGGCATTGTCGGTAGCTTTTGTAAACTCATTTTCCTTGAGATATTCCTCAACAGAGGAAAGATATTTTTCTCTGCTGCTTTCACTCAGCTTTTCAAGTCTGGCAAGAGTCATTACCTGCCACTCATTTCCGAATACTGCAAAGCTGTCATTTGCAGTGATCCTTGCTGTTATGCTTTCGATCATCTTATCAGTATTTATAGATACGCCGCCGTTATCTGTCGGCTGCTCTCCGGTATTCTGATCGCTGCCATTTTCATCATCAGTTTTATCCTGACCTTTGATGTGCAGTTTATATACAGTTTCCTCAACACCTTCTGAAAGATACTGCCAATTGCTGTTTGCTATACCTATATATATTGTATCGCCCTTTTCAAATTCTATTGGCTTGCTGCTCCTGAGGAACGACAGGCTTTCCGGCTCATATTCATTCCTGTAAATTCTGCAGCAGAAGTTTTTATTTGCAGTTTCAGGATATACAAAAAGCTCAGTCTGTCCTTCATCCGGAGTGACCTCATATTCTTTTATATCACTGCTGAATTCAGGTTCAAGCTGTGCGCTTATGTCAAGTGAGCTGAGAGTGGTATCAGTGTTGTAGAAATCGCTGCCAAGATCGGCGCCCATATTCAGAGAATATGAAAGTCTTATCTCGTCGCCGTCGGCAAGAGTACCGTCAGCGGCAGAAAACGCATCCAGGCCATTATTGCCGTACCAGTCATTTACAGCAAACATCCATCCCGGATACATACTTCCCTCAAGATCAGATCCTGCTCCGGAAGAAAGACCATTAACGCTGTCGATATAAGACCCATACATTCCATCAGCAACGGGGTCTGCATAACCTTCACCTGTAAGCACTCCGGAGATAATGGATGCTGCTGTTGAGTTTTCGTCTATTTCCACCCACTTATCTATGAGTGTACCATCCCAGGCAGAACCATTTTCCGAAGAATAGGTATTATTCTCAACGATGACTCTGATACTGTCTTTTTCCTCTGTCGCACTTACTGGCACTGCTGACATGACTGCAAGCACTGCAGCGCAAGTCAGAACGGACATCAAACGCTTTCCTTTTTTCATATATTATCCTCCTCTTTTTTCTGCTCTTTTCTGTGTTGTCTGCTGCGCTCCCGTTTGAGGCGGTTTTTTTCTGCGGAAGATGGTTTTATTGGATCCTTCAGACCGGCTGCCTCCAGTGCTCTTGGCCACGCGCCGAGTTTCTGTTTTATCAGGCATACATCTGTGCTTTCAAAATCACTGCGTTTTGGGAGTCTGTCAAGCTGAGCAAACTTTTCACGGAGCAGGTCAATAGCATATTGTCTTTTATCGGCAGGCTGCATTTTAATCACCACAAAAAATAGCTTTCCTTGTATAACAAAGAAAGCACAGCTCAACGGCACAAATACGCAGAACAAGACAGATGACTATTTTAAGTCATCTACAAATTTCAGCACAAAACAGTGACCGAAAAGGCTGTACAGCTTCTTTGTCCAAGTTTACATCACCAATACAACACAGCCGTATTCTGGCTTAAGGCGCAAGCCTAACACAGTAATGACAGTTGCTGCGGATTCTCACCACATTCCCAGGCGCTGTATTGCATTAAATTTTCTCATATACTATAACACACTTACATCTCCCTGTCAACCCTGTTGCGCCGGTCACCATGGAATTCAATTTTCTTTAAAGGAAAAATAGCCAACAAAAAAAGGCAAAAGTTTCGGTCAAGCCTTTTCAAAGGCTTGCGGTTTCCAAAGGCAGAGCCTTTGGTCGCACTCCGGCGCAGTGCCTGCG
>CACZSM010000195.1 GCA_902783815.1 uncultured Ruminococcus sp. | reverse complement strand
TTTCCTACGGACATATGATCGCTTCTCCCTGCTTCCACATCTGCAACACCGGATGAAAAATCCGCAATCATATAACCCTTCATCTGACCTGCACCCCCAAGGTTAAATAACCTGATCATGCACACATTCATGTCATAGGAATTCACATACAGCTGTGCGAAAAGTTCCTGCGTCTGCTTAGAAATCGCATAGGGAGTTATCGGCTTAACCGGAATATTCTCCGTAACATTCGCACCAATCTCTTTCAGATTACCGTACTCATCAGAAGATCCCACAGCGATAACTCGTATCTTCGGATTTACAGCCTTCACAGCCTCAAGGATATTAATCAATCCGATCGTATTCAGTTCCACAGTAAACTGAGGTTTCTTCCAAGACAAGCCGACATTTGCCTGTCCCGCCATATTGATCAGAACATCCGGCTGATGCTTTTCAAGGACACTCTGAACCATTTCCGGATTCATAATATCCATGGCTACCGTGTCTTCTGATTCTCTCAGGTCGCACTTCACCACTTCATATCCATTAGCTTTAAGCTCAGCAGTCAGATGAGAGCCTATAAAACCTGAACTCCCTGTAATAAGTGCTTTCATTTACTTACCTGCTTCTTTCTTTGCCAGCTGAAGATCATGTTCTGCCATAATCCTGCAAAGTTCCTCATAGCTTGTCTTCTGCGGATTCCAACCAAGTTTTGTTCTTGCCTTAGTAGGATCACCCCACAGGTTTACAACATCAGTCGGACGGTACCACTTCGGATTTACACAAACAAGCATCTTGCCGGTCTTCTTGTCGTAGCCTTTCTCTTCCATACCTTCACCCTTCCACTCCAGCTCGATACCATCGTTGGCGAAAGCTAAAGTTGTGAACTCACGGACGGTATGCTGCACGCCGGTTGCGATGACATAATCATCTGGCTCATCCTGCTGAAGAATCAGCCACATACACTCTACATAGTCCTTTGCGTAACCCCAGTCACGAAGGGAATCAAGGTTGCCGAGCTCAAGATGATCCTGCAGGCCGCAGGCAATACGTCCAGCTGCAAGCGTGATTTTCCTGGTTACGAAGTTGTCGCCGCGGCGTTCAGATTCATGATTAAACAGGATACCGTTGCAAGCAAAGATGCCATATGCTTCACGGTATTCTTTAATCATCCAATAACCATACTGCTTTGCAACAGCATAGGGACTGTATGGGTGGAATGGAGTAGTTTCTCTCTGAGGAATTTCCTCTACTTTACCATAAAGCTCCGAGGTAGAAGCCTGATATATCTTTGTTTTCTTTGCAAGTCCTAAAATGCGTACAGCTTCAAGGATACGCAGAACACCGATAGCATCAACATCACCACTATACTCTGGAACATCAAATGATACCTGAACATGGCTCTGTGCGGCAAGATTGTATATCTCATCAGGCTGTACAATGCTGATAATGCGAACCAGTGAGGATGAATCAGACAGATCACCGTCATGGAGAGTAATTGCATTTTTTGCAATAAGATGATCTATTCTTGCTGTATTGGAAATGGATGCACGCCTTGTTATTCCGTGTACCTCATATCCCTTTTCAAGCAGAAATTCTGCAAGATAAGAACCGTCCTGACCTGTTATACCTGTAATAAGTGCTTTTTTCATATTGCTTCCTCTTTCACATTTATTTCCGCCATGCGGATCTCTTTCTGCAATTATCTCATATTCCTTCTTTTGTTTTAATGGATTATATTGGTGAATAGTAGCACAATATTGGTTAGTTTTTTATTGCTGTTATCCGATTTTACAATTTGCAGACGGTTTGACCTCAAACTTTTATCTAAAATAGTTAACTGCAGCAAATTCGCATAAAACCAAGTGTATAAATTATATTTCTACCTTTATTTTTCTGAATCTGTTATTATTACAATTGCTTTTTGTCTTATAAGCGTGTTATAATGAGTAAGATGTATTATTTCGAGTAGCATGAAAGCTGAGGATAAATAAATGAATATCAATGATTTTCGCTATCATTTTAATAGTCAGATTGCATCAAGAGGCAAAACATATTATAAGGATTCACGCATAAAAAGTGTAAAAAAATCAGAAAAAGAACATTATATCGCTACTGTCAAAGGCAGCTATCGCAACTATAATGTAGATATTGAAATTAAAGGTGATGGAAGTATTACTTCTGCTGAGTGTACCTGTCCGTATGAATATGGCTACTGTAAACATATTTATGCGGTACTTATATATCTTGAAACGATTTTTGATGATCAGATCTCTGACAGAAGCTCAAATTATCTTCCGAACCTGATCCAGGAGTATTCTTTGAACCGTAAGTCTGAAAGTGAAGTTCCGGTAAGCATTGAACCTGAAATAATGATAAGAAAAAGTGATATGTATTTTCACTTAAAGATCGGAAGAGATCGCAAATACTCGGTCGGAGATATAAAAAGACTGAGAGAAGACTTCAAATATATGAGTACACGAAAGTACGGCAAGTATTTTGAATGGAGACACAGATATAATGATATTGATTCTGTAAGCCGTCGTCTTATTGAACTGGCATATGAGATTTATCAGGATTCAAGATTTGACTATTACAGCAATTATTGCAGTGAAAAAGAATTCCGCCTGAAAGGAAAATATCTTGAGAGATTCATTGAATTGTATAAGGACAGTTCATTGAAAATAGACAATAAGGAATACCGGATCGAAAATCGAAACCCTGAATTAAAGGCTGTACTGACAACCACCCAAAGAGGAAAGATGAAGTTTGCAGCGCAGGATTTTCCTATTTTTTTAGGAAGCTACGACAAGGGCTATTTTTTACTTGAAAATGAACAGATCATTGCCTGTGCAGATAGTGAATTCACAAAGAAAGTTGTACCAATAGCAAATTTCCTGAATAACGAAAAAAATATTATTATTTCAAAGGATGATATCCCGGTATTTTATAACACGGTACTCCGACAGATAGAGAATTGCTTTGATATAGATACAACTGCTGTTGATGAATCACTTGTTCCGCCTTCTCTCGTTTCACAACTGTATATTGATGTTGATGATGAAGGAGTAATATGTGCGGCGCTCCTGTTTTCTTACGGTGATAACATATATTCTGTTCTTGACAGACACAAAAACAGATCAAGTATTATAGACCCTTATGGCGAAGAAACTGCTCTTTCAACGGTACGCCGCTATTTTGACTTATATGAAGGAGATACTGTTCACCCCTTTCAGATACATACAGATGATGCTGCTTTTACTCTTATCAGTGAGGGAATGAGCGTACTCAGCAAGAACATGGAACTGTATGTCAGTGACCGTTTCAAAAAAATCAATATGCGTCCTTCTGTAACTACCAGCATAGGTATAAAGCCATCCGGCGGATTGCTGGAGTTGAATATTGAAGCCTCCGGATACAGTGCAGAGGAATTACTGGAAATGCTTGATGCTTACCGTCAAGGGAAAAAGTACCATCGTTTCAAGGACGGTTCTTTTTCAATAGTAGATAACAGTATAAAGGATCTTGAACTGTTCAAAAGGGAGCTTAATATCTCTGACAAAGCATTTCTTAAGGAAAATATTACTGTACCTATGTATCGTATGCTGTACCTGAACAGTCTGCAGGCAGATGAAGAACATATCCGCCTGAAACGCAGCAGCGAATTCCGCCGCTGTGCCAAAGAGTATGACAGTATGCTGAGGGATGATGATGCTTTTGCATTATCCGACAAACTGGAAATGACTATGCGTGACTATCAGAAATATGGATTTCGTTGGATGAAAACTCTCGGCATATACAATATGGGCGGCATTTTAGCTGATGATATGGGACTTGGCAAAACTATACAGGCGATCGCCGTCATGCAAAGTGTAAAGGATGCCTGCCAGCCTGGAGAGCATAAACAGTTTTTGGTAATTTGTCCATCCTCTCTTACACTCAACTGGCAAAATGAAATTGAGCGTTTTTCCTCTGATTTAAGCTCTCTCTGCATAAGCGGAACCGTTGCAGAGCGCTCTAAACAGTTTGAAGAAATGGATAACTATGATGTTGTAATAACCTCCTATGCAACCCTTCTGAGGGATATTGCAAAATATGAAGCTAAACACTTTGCCATACAGTTTCTCGATGAAGCGCAGAATATTAAAAATCATAATACACAATCCGCAAAGGCTGTAAAAGCAATAAACAGCGACCAGCGATTTGCTCTGACGGGTACTCCGGTCGAAAATACACTTGCAGAGCTTTGGAGTATTTTTGATTTCATAATGCCGGGGTATCTTCACCACTACAGCTATTTTAAGAAAAACTACGAAACCCCTATCGTAAAAAAGAATGACAGTTCCTCTGTCCGTTCCCTGCAAAGGCTCACTTCCCCCTTTGTACTCAGGAGACTTAAAAGTGAGGTCTTAACAGAGCTGCCGGACAAGATCGAAACTGTCCTAGAAGTAAAATTTGATGATAAACAGAATAAGCTGTATATTGCCAATGCGGCAAAAATAAAAGGTGAACTAAAGGAAATGGATGAAAGCAGGGACAAGCTGAAAATACTTGCTATGCTGACAAAACTGCGACAGATATGCTGTGACCCGTCTTTGCTGTATGAGAATTATGACGGCGAGAGTGCAAAGTTAGAGCAGTGTATAGATCTTATCAAAAGCTGTATCGAATCGGGTCATAAGATCCTTTTATTTTCACAGTTTACCTCAATGCTTGATATCATTGCTGATCGTCTTATGCAGGAAAACATCAGCTTCTATACTCTGACAGGCTCAACAAAAACCAAAGATCGTATGAAAATGGTCAACGAATTCAACGAAAACGATGTCAGTGTGTTCCTTATTTCGTTAAAGGCAGGCGGAACCGGTTTGAATCTGACTGGTGCGGATATTGTTATACATTATGATCCATGGTGGAACCTGTCTGCGGAAAACCAGGCTTCCGACCGCGTTTACCGCATCGGACAAAGAAACAATGTTCAGATCTATAAGCTCATTGTTAAAGATACCATTGAAGAAAAGATCCGCATACTGCAACAGAAAAAAGCCGATCTCCTTGAAACTGCCGTGGGCGGCGAAGGAGATATTGTAAATATGACAACAGAAGAAATAATGGATCTGCTGTAAACTCCTTTTATAGCCTGTTTCTGCTGTTTCCTGAATTTGTGTCTGCTTATTTTTCCTGAAAGCACATGAAATACTGATAAACAGTGGAGTTTACGGAAAAGTGCAGCTGAGTACAGATCTGACATATATCATCAATATAGTCCGAGTGACTTCAATCAGCCATTTGGAACAGGTACAAATTTATAGTATAATAGTGTAAATAGAAATCAGGAGGCTTTGTTATGATAAGAGAAGCGATTCCCGATGATTGCTCCAGAATAGCGAAAATATGCGAATATGATCTTGGATATAAATGTGATGAAGCTTTTGTAAGAACAAAATTGTCTGCTCTTGATAAAAAGAGAGAATGTGTTTATGTAGCAATTTGTGAAAATACTGTCGTGGGATTTATTCATGTTGAAAAGTATGAAGTGTTATATTTTCAGACAATGGCAAATATTCTTGGTCTTGCGGTATCAAGTGAATATCGCAGGAGAGGTATCGGACGGGCATTACTTAATAAAGCAGAGGAATGGGCAAAATTAATGAGCATTTCCCTGATGCGGCTCAATTCCGGATCATCAAGAAAAGAAGCACATACTTTCTATAGAAATGCTGGATATAATGAGGAAAAAAAGCAAATAAGATTTTTTAAAAGACTATGATAACAGTATTAAGAACCAACATGGATAAATAAAAAACGCACGGAAATCAATTTTCAAAAAATCGAGGAATACAGGCA
>CACZSM010000194.1 GCA_902783815.1 uncultured Ruminococcus sp. | reverse complement strand
TTTTCCTCATTCACATCATTTACAGAAGCAATATGAGTTTTTGGAACAATAAGCACATGGACAGGTGCCATAGGGTTGATATCCTTAAAGGCATAAACAGTATCATCCTCATAGACCTTAGCAGAAGGGATATCCCCTTTTATTATGCTGCAAAACAAACAATTCATTTTCAAGACTCCTTTTTAATATAAAATATTTATTGATCTGCTCCATTGAGCATTTCTTCCGCATAATCAAGCGTAGCCTGAGTAAGCTCCACGCCTCCGATTATTCTTGCCAGTTCATTGCGTCTGCCCTCGTGGTCAAGTGGAGAGACCTGAGTATAGGTTTTTCCGTCAGACACGCTTTTCATTATTTTGAAATGGCTGTCAGCAAGGGCAGCGATCTGCGCCAGATGAGTAACGCAAAGCACCTGTCTTGTTTTTGAGACTTCTTTAAGCTTAAAGCCTACTTTTTGCGCAGCACTTCCGCTTATGCCCGTATCGACCTCATCAAAGATCAGCGTATCAATATTATCCTTATCCGAGAGTACATTTTTTATAGCGAGCATCATTCTTGAAAGCTCACCGCCGCTGGCTATTTTTGCCACTGGTTTAGGTATTTCTCCTGGGTTAGTGGATATGAGTATTTCAATATCATCTATGCCGTTGCTGCAAAGCTCACACCTTTCCTGACGGATAACAAGCTCTACATTCGGCATATCAAGATAAGTCATTTCTTTTTTTACGGATGCAGCGAATTCCTCAGATATTTTTTTTCTTTTTTCAGAAAGCGCCAGAGCCGCATCCATAGCCATTTTTTCAGCCTTACGGCAGTTTTCGGCAAGCTCCTCACGGTTTTCGTCATATCTTTCGAGGTATTCAAGTTCTTTTTTTGCTTTATCGAGGTAATCCAGCATTTCCTCGATAGTCTGACCATATTTTCTTCCGAGATCATAAATAAGGTCAAGTCTTTCATCTATTTCATTAGGATCCTCTGATTCTGCATCAGCTGTTTCAAACATAGAAAGGACTTCGCTGGAGCAGTCCTCCATTTCATAGAGTAAATTTTCCAGACGCTTGGCAGTTTCTTCTGCTTCGGGCATAAAATCAGTTATTTCGTAAAGTCTGTCGGAAGCCATTTGCAGAAGTTGCAGAGCGCCGTCAGATTCTTCACCGCCGCTGAGGTATTCATGTGCAAAATTCAGAGCAGAAGCTATTTTTTCCTTATTTTCAATAAGCTGTTTTTTTTCTGTAAGCTCCTCATATTCTCCGATATACAGGTCTGCCTTTTCAAGCTCATCGACCTGATATCTGAGGAGGTCAGTTTTTCTTGCTCTTTCCGCCTCATCGGTCTGAGACTTATTCAGCTCATTTTTCATTTTTGTATATTCTCTGAAAACGGTCTGATAAGCCTTTAGTTCATCCTCAAGACCGCCCAGCTTATCAATATATGTAATATGGAGATCCGGAGACATAAGTTCATAGCTTGCGTGTTGACCGTGAATATCAATAAGGTACTCTCCCAGTGTTCTCAGAACGCTCACAGATGTTGGTCTGCCGCCGATTCGGCATTTACCCTTGCCGCTGACAGTAAGTTCTCTCTGTATAAGGATCGAACCGTCCTCTTCAGGTTCAAAGCCATTTTCTTTAAAGGCTCCGAGAGCGCTTTCAGAGAGATCCTCAAATTCAGCACTTACGAAAGCGCTGTCTGCGCCATTGCGGATAAGGTCCTTTGAGGTTCTGTTTCCGAGTATTGCATTTATAGAGTCAATTACAATTGATTTACCAGCGCCGGTCTCGCCGGTGAGGATATTAAGTCCTGTGGTAAAATCTATATTAGTTTTTTCGATGACAGCAATATTTTCGATATAGAGATTTCTCAGCATTATATGTTACCTCTGTTCAGATAGAGTTATTATTTGAGATGAGCTTTTTAAGGTCGCTTACAAGATTAAGAGCTGCGGCTTCAGTTCTTGCAGCGACAAAGATAGTATCATCCCCGGCAATAGACCCCAGAACACCTGCCCAATGTGTTGAATCCAGAGCCGCGCATACAGCCTGAGCCATACCGCTTTTAGTTTTTATTACTACCATAGTATGAGCGTAATCCACGCTTACAACGGCAGTCAGGTAAAGATAGATATCTGCTGATTCCTTTGTCGGGGACACGACCTCAGTAGCATATCTGTAAGCGCCATTGCTTCCAAGCACCTTGATAAGACGCATTTCCTTGATATCCCTTGATACAGTCGCCTGAGTAACATTGAAGCCATCATTTCTGAGCATTTCCAGAAGGTCAGCCTGAGTTTCGACATTATTATTCCTGATAAGCTCCAGTATTTTCGACTGTCTGTGAGTTTTCATCTTTTATCTATCCTTTCCGTAAATTTTTCATTGAGTACCGTATAGAATGATCTTTCCTTAAGGTCAATAAATTCAGCCTCAAGTCCGGACGAAGTAACAAGGACAGTATCATTTCTGCCAAGCACGAAGGTTTTAGCGCCGTCAACGGTCATAAAGACCTGAGTATCATCATCGCACGAAGCCCTGATAACAAGTTCTGACCTATGGCTGAAAATTACTGATCTTGCAAAGAGGGAGTGGGGGCATATAGGAGTCATTACAAGGCATTTCATAGTAGGTTCAACGACAGGGCCGCCTGCTGCAAGAGAGTAAGCGCTTGAGCCTGTAGGGGTTGAAACGATAAGACCGTCAGCCCTGTATTTTCCGACCTCATTTTCATTCAGAGATACTTCTATATCAATAAGTCTTGACAGCATACCTCTTGAAATTACCGCATCATTAATAGCAAAAAATTCCTTTTGACCGTCGCTGCTTGTATGGACGACCTTAAGCATCATTCTTTTCTGAGTTTTATAATCACCATGGCAGAGTCTTGTTAGCATAAAGAGTTCTTCCGGTTCAAGACCGGCGACAAAACCAAGTCTGCCCATATTAATTCCAAGCAGAGGTTTTCCAAGTGGGGCGGCATGGCGGGCGGCGTGCATAATAGTACCGTCACCGCCGATAGTAAGTACCATATCCGCTGATGAGATAAGGCTGTCCGTATCCTCCCTGAATTCCACAACGCAGTCTTTATACTGTTTTTTTACTCCTGCAGACATAAACACTTTCATTCTGCTTTGTCTTAGTATTCCGATAACCTTAAGTGAAGTCGCATAAGCACCTTTTTTTGTAAGGTTAGGAATAAGTGCGACTGTTCTGATCTTTTTCATAAAACCAGCTCCGTAAAACTAATGGTCAAGCTCTTCGTGCGATCTTTCCACAAGAGCGTTTACATCGAATTCAGAATAAGCCTTAGTATCCTCTTCCTTCCGGATGAATGCAAGATACTCTATATTACCGGCAGGTCCCTTTACAGGCGAGTAGTCAAGTCCGAGGACGCTGAAACCGTTGTCGAGGCAGAAGCGGACTATTTTCTCAATGACCTCACAATGAACTTTTTTATCCCGGACAACTCCGTTTTTGCCGACCTTATCTCTGCCAGCCTCAAACTGAGGCTTAATAAGGCATACGGCATAACCTCCGTCTTTAAGGAGAGGTCTTGCGGCAGGAAGTACAAGTTCAAGTGATATAAAGCTGACATCAACGCTGAAGAAGTCGAGCATATCAGGGACTTGTTCCCTTGTAATATATCTGATATTTGTATTTTCGAGGTTTACTACTCTTTCGTCATTTCTGAGCTTCCAAACAAGCTGTCCGTAGCCGACATCCACAGCATACACCTTAGCAGCGCCGTTTTGCAGCATACAGTCAGTAAAACCTCCGTGAGAAGCTCCTATATCCATAGTGATACAGTCATTGAGGTCAACGGGGAAGACCTGCAGAGCCTTTTCCAGTTTAAGACCGCCTCTGCTTGCATATTTCAGTTTATTTCCCCTGAGTTCCACAACGGTATCCTCAGGATAAGCAGTTCCCGGCTTATCAGATTTCTGATTATCAACATAGATCACCCCAGCCATGATAAGAGCCTTTGCTTTTTCACGGCTTTCAGCGAGTCCTGCCTCATAGACAAGAACATCAAGCCTTTTCTTTTTCGCCATATTTTTCGTCACTCCACTCTGTTATTTCAGCAAGCAGTTTTTCCTTCATTCCCTGTGCATCCAGACCAAGACGATGCAAAGCTGAATCCACTTTTGCCTGGGGCACAAAACCTTCTATTGCCGTAAGGAAAAAATGTCCGCGGAAGCCTCTCTGATAAAGACCAATACCGAATGTTTCACCGATACCTCCGCATTTTATTCCTTCCTCAAAGAAGAAGCATTTACTGAACCCTGATGCTGCAGCCCAGGCATCATCAGATACAGGTTTTATCCTGTTCAATTTCAATATACAGACATCAATGCCATTTTTCTTCATTTCCTCATAAGTCTGACAGGCGTAAGAAAACAGTCTTCCGTAAGTCACGATAAGCAAATCAGCATCAGTATTGCCATAGATGCTGTAATCAGATTTATTATACTTATAATCCTCCGGGATAAAAAGCTCTCCGCCCCTCGGATATCTTACAGCTGCTACAGACTGTGTTTCATACAAAGCCTGATACATCATATCATCAAGCTCTGCAAATGACGAGGGAGCAAAAACAGTTGTATCCGGTATAGTATTAAGAAAAGCCGCATCAAAGATACCCTGATGAGTTTCGCCGTCCTCTCCGACAATTCCGGCGCGGTCGATAGCAAGCACTATATGTAGATGCTGCAAAGCTGCATCGTGGAGAATCTGGTCATAGCTTCTTTGCAGGAAAGTAGAGTACACAGCGAATACCGGTATAATATTCTCGACAGCAAGGCCAGCCGCAAAGGTTACAGCGTGTTCCTCGGCGATACCGACATCAAAGAATCTTTTTTTATACTTCTTTGCAAAATCGCTCAATCCAGTACCCATAGCCATAGCGGCAGTTATTGCGCAGACTTTTTTATCATCCTGAGCAGTCCTGCACATAAAATCTCCGAATACATCGGAATAGCCCTTTGATGAGCTTTTAGGCTCACCGGTTTCGATATCAAAGGCAGATATGCCATGAAAGACCCTCGGATCCTTTTCGGCATATTCATAGCCCTTGCCCTTTATCGTGCAAATATGTATAAGGACAGGTCCTTCAACTCGTCTTGCTGCCTGCAGAGCAGTCTGTAGCTGAGCGATATCATGTCCGTCAAAGGGGCCGTAGTATTTGAAGCCGAACTGTTCAAACATAGTCGGTTCATGTCCGAAGAAGTTTTTATGGATCCATCTTTTTGTACCGCTTATGATGTGGGAAAGTCTTTTTCCAAGCACAGGCATTTTATTAAGACCCCTGTGGACTCTGCTTTTTGTATCGAGATAGGTAGGTCTTATTCTGAGACTTGTAAGGTATCTTGCCATAGAGCCGACATTTTTTGATATTGACATTTTATTGTCATTCAGGATCACGATAAGATTTTCCTTTGATCTTCCGGCGTTATTGATACCCTCAAGAGCCAGACCGCCTGAAAGAGCGCCGTCGCCGATAACAGCGACAGTATAATGCTTATCACCGCTGATAGTAGAGCCGCTTGCGATGCCGAAGGCAGCGGAAACAGATGTACTGCTGTGTCCGGTATTAAAGGAGTCATATTCACTTTCCTGACGCTTGGGGAATCCGGCAAGACCGTTTTCACGGCGGATAGTATTGATAAGACCGCACCTTCCGGTAAGCAGCTTATGGGTATAGCTTTGATGGCCGACATCCCATACGATCTTATCTTTTGGAAGATCCATAACACTATGTATAGCCAGTGTCAGTTCCACGACTCCGAGATTAGATGCGAGGTGTCCTCCATTTTCGGAAACCGTTTCGATCAGCTTTACCCGTATTTCTTCTGCAAGCTGGTACATTTCCCCGACGGACAGTTTTTTCAGATCTTCAGGCGATCTGATATTATTTAAAAAATTATCTTCCGTCATTTTCATAATCTCCGTATTATCAGTTGCTCCTGTTAAGAAGGTAGTATGCAAAATCCCTGAGTACGCTGATATCTCCTTCAAATTCATCAAGAGCAGCGACAGCTTTTTCAGTAAGTTCTACACTAAGTTCCCTGCATTTTTCAAGACCGAGCAGAGCGGCATAAGTAGATTTATCGTTCTGGTCGTCGCTTCCGACAGGTTTTCCCAGTTCCTCAGTAGTGGAGGTAATGTCGAGCATATCATCCACGATCTGAAAAGCAAGACCGATATTTTCGGCATAAACAGCAGCGGCATCAAGCTGTTTTTCAGAAGCTCCGGCAGAGATGCAGCCGAGTTTGCATCCGGCAGCCATAAGAGCGCCGGTTTTAAGGTTATCCATAGTTTGCAGATGTTCAGCAGTAACAGATTTTCCCTCACTGTCGAGGTCAATCATCTGACCTCCGAGCATACCCAGAGCGCCTGCATAATCAGAAAGCACTCTGACAGCTGCCGCGCATTTTTCAGCTCCGTTAAGT
>CACZSM010000193.1 GCA_902783815.1 uncultured Ruminococcus sp. | reverse complement strand
TGCGTAGCTTCTGGAACTTGATTGTAGATAGTAACATACATAATAGCTAAAGAGTCAGGTCATTTCTCCATGTCGGCTCCGCCGACAGTCGTTTCAACAATAAATTATACTATCAAATTTACCAAAAAGGCTAAAAAGTTCATATAAAAAAATCTATCCGAAAAAATGAATATCCGAAGGATGTCAAACTCCTCCCGAAACACATATTATGTAAAAGAGCTGCATTTACGCTCTGAATCAATAATGTTTTCGAGAGGAGAATAATTTTGGATGTAATAAAACAAATGCAAAATGCCGACTTCTTTATTAAGCCTATACCCAAAAATGCTTCGGTCACTATGGCTTATGTTCCATTCCAGAACTGCGACAGGCTTTATTCACCTGAACAGGCTATCTCTCAGGGTACTCTTTTCCCTGATCTTAACAAACCTTTTTTAGCCGGTTCTGATAACGGAGGTGTTTGCGATGACTGAACGGGATATTCTCATCAGAAAGCTTTCTGCCGTTGACTTCGCTGCTCACGAACTTCAAATCTACCTCGATACTCATCCTGATGATTCATCTGCCGGCGATGCCCTCGATAAATATGAAAAACAAGCACTTCAACTCCGCCAGGATTTTGAGTCCCGTTTTGGTCCTCTCTCTCCGGGCAGTGACGGCAGCCGCTGGGCTTGGATATCTGATCCCTGGCCGTGGAATAACGAGGAGGTTTCTGACTGATGTTCGTTTATGAGAAAAAATTACAGTACCCTGTTAATATTAAACACCCCGACCAGGCTCGCTCTAAAAGTATTATTAGTCAATACGGCGGTCCTGACGGTGAGCTTGGCGCCTCCCTCCGATATCTTTCTCAACGATATTCCGTACCTTACCCTGAGGTAAAGGCTGTTCTGACGGATATAGGTGTTGAAGAACTCGGTCATCTTGAAATGGTCGGAACAATTGTTTATCAGCTTACAAAAGGTCTTTCCGCAGATGAAATCAAGGCGGCTGGTCTCGATCAGTATTTTGTGGATCATACCGCCGGTATATATCCTGCGGCTGCTTCCGGTACTCCTTTCTCCGCTGCCGCTATGCAGGTCAAGGGCGATATTATCGCTGATCTCCATGAGGACCTCGCTGCTGAACAGAAGGCCAGAGTAACCTATGATAATATCCTGCGTTTCTGTGATGACCCGGATGTTCTTGATCCTATCCGCTTCCTCCGTGAAAGGGAAATCGTCCACTACCAGAGGTTCGGCGAAGCTCTGCGAATAGTAACGGATAAGCTGGACAGCAAGAATTTTTATGCTTTCAATCCTGAGTTTGACAAATGTAAGAGAGGCCGCAAGGAAGAAAAGAAATAACAGAAAAAAAGAACAAAAAAAGAATAGAAAGACCCTGAATCCGTGAGGAAAAAAGGTCATAAGAGAAAGACACGAAGCCTGTAGAAACAAGCCTCGTGTCTGATTTTTTAAATTTCAAGTAATATCCGGTATGCGAGTTAAAGAGATATTACTTAGAGGTAACAGTAAATATTTTTTCAGAGGTATTGCCGCTTGAATCCCTTACAACGACTTTCATAAGATAGGTCGCAGCCATAGCCGGAGTAAAGGAAGCCTCGGAAGCAGCGCCAAAACCACTGATAGTAGTCCAGCTGCTGGAAGTAGATTTTTTGTAGTAGAAGGCAAAGGAATAAGAACCGCTGCCGCCGCTTGCCTTGCCGGTAGCCTTAACAGGAGTACCCTTTTTAACCTCCGTACTGCTGATCTCGGAATTGTTGCTGAGAGCAGAGGAAGCCTTTGAAGCCTTAACCTTAAGGAGCTTTTCAGCTGTTTTGCCCTTTGAATCCTTAACAATTACCTTAACATCATAGGTACTTTCAGAACCAGCCTTGAAAACAGCCTTAGAATCAGTTGTAAAGCCTGAGCCGATCTGAGTCCAGGTATTTCTGACGGACTTCTTGTAGTAGTAAGCGAAGGTATATCCGCCAGCACCACCGGAAGCAGCACCATTTATGACAGCCTCCTGACCGACAGCAATTTCAGCACTCTTTACAGAGCTTTCATTGACAAGTGATCCGAGAGCCTCAAACGAGATGTTATTGGTATGAGCAAACCCTTCAGCATAGGAACCTTCCTCACCAATAAGAGTAATAGAACTATTATCAAACGAATCATAATCCATGTACTCTACACTTGACGGTATTCTGAGCCTTGTCAGCTTCGGACAATTCATAAATGCCTGAGACTGGATCCTTAAGAGACCATCAGGTAACTCAACACTTTCAAGAGAAGTGCAGTTATTAAATGAATTGTACGGGATATAGGATACAGAAGCAGGAATTGAAACCTTAGTAAGAGTAGCGCAGTTAGCAAAGCAGGAATAATTAAGTCTTTCAACACCATCAGGAATGATGAACTGAGTTACCTTCATACCTTCCGGAACCTTGTAAAGAACCTTCATATCCTTTGAGTAGAGAACACCGTTTACAGATACAAGATCCTTATTTCCAGCCGCAACATTTATCTTAGTCAGTGACGGACAGTTATTGAAGCCAACTGAGGAATCAACCATCTCAAAAGATGCAGGAATAGTGATCTCTTTAAGTGAAGTACAATCCCTGAACGAATCCCAGTAAATATATTTCAGACCCTCCGGCAGAGCAATAGCCTCAAGTGAGGAACAGCCGCTGAACGCATACGGGTAAATACTGGTGATCGTTGATGGGAGCGAAACATTTTTCAGTGCTGTGCAGCCACTGAACATAGCATAACCAACACATTCCATACCCTCCGGAATCACAGCGCTTGAAAGTGAAGTACAGCCGCTGAATGTTGCCTCGCCCAAAGATTTGAGTGAGCCAGGTAAGGTAATGCTGCTGAGTTTACTGCAATCTGAGAATGCACAGGTTCTAATGGATTCAAGAGCAACAGGCAGTTTTACAGATGTAACAGCACATTTATTGAATGTGTAGCCGCCAATTCTCTTAATGCTGTCAGCAAGAGCGATGGTCGCAAGATTCTTGCAGTTACTGAAAAGACAGTCGCCAACACTTGTAACGCCGCTTTCGATCTTGACACTCTTGATATCATCTCTGCCTGCAAATACTGATGACTCAGCTGTGAAATCTGAAATCTCGCCCTTGCCGAATATAGTTACCGTACCTGTGCTGTCAAGCATATAGCTGACATTGCTGTTCGGTTTGCCTATTCTTCCGCACTCTGATATAGTTTTCTTTGTTGAACGGATCGTAAATATCCTCTCATCCGTTCTGCCCTTGCTGTCCTTGACTACCACCTTGACATTGTAATCAGCCTCTGCACCTGTCTTGAATGATGCGGTTGTTTCAGCTGTATAGCCGCTGCCGATTCTTGTCCATGATGAGCTTGCAGCCTTTTTGTAGAAGTAGGAGAATGTATAGTCTCCGCTGCCAAATTCTGCTGCGCCATTGATAACTACATTGCCTCCGACATTTACAACAGGCTTTTCAATAAAGGATCTGTTCATAGGATTGATGACATCCCTGAATTCAAGACTGTTTTCCGTTGCAAAGAAGTCTGCAGCGGTTCCCGTATGTCCGATTATGGCAACGCCTTCTGATACTGCTCTACCGCCGATTTCAACGACCGAAGCCGGAATAAACAGTGATTCCATAGCAGTATTCATGAAAGCACAGCTTCTGATTATTTTCAGTTTAGTCGGAAGATCTATTCTTTCGAGAGATGAGCAGTTTAAAAAAGCATCATAGCCGATCAATTCGAGATTCTCAGGTAAAACTACATAAACAAGATTAACGCATCCATAGAATGTACTGTCATATATCTCTTTTACACCAGCCGGGATAGTAATGTGATCCAGTTTATCACAATTGCTGAAAACGCCTGAACCAATATAAGTAACTCCGTCAGGAAGATCAATTGACTGCAGATCGGTATTTGAGAACGCATGGCTGCCGATACGGGTCACTCCGGAAGGTATATTAACTGTTGAAAGATTATCGCACAAATTGAAAGCAAATTCTTCGATAGTTGTAACACCATCCGGAATCTGAACTTCTGTCAGACTCTTGCAGCCCTGGAACATACTTTCAGGTATGCTTGTAATACCGGACGGTAATCTTATTTCATCAAGTGAAGCGCAGTTGTCAAATACATATTCACCGATTGATGCAACGCTGTCCGGAAGCTCAGCCTTTTTCAGTAACTTACAGTACGCAAATGCGCTGCTGCCGATAACAGAAACGCTGTCCGGGATAACGAGGTTAGTAATATTACTGCAATTTCTCATAGCGCTCTGTCCTATCACTGTTACGGTTGCCGGAACTGTGAATTCAGATATTGTGGCTCCCTCAGGAACACAGATGAGCTTTGTCATTTCCTTATTATATACAACGCCGTTCTTTGAGCAAAGATTCTCGTTGTTCTCAGATACATTTATAGCGCTGAGAGATTTTGAATAGCGTACTATATTTTCATCAAAGCTCTTTACGGTTGAAGGAATATTCAATGTACTGAGCTTACTGCAGTTACCGAACGCATTTGAACCGATGGATTCAAGACCCTCGTTAAGCGTTACGCTTTCAAGGTTAGCGCAGTTTTCAAATGCTGAACGACCTACGCTGACAACAGTTGACGGAAGAACAACGCTCTTGAGGTTTGTACCTGAGAAAGCATTTGAACCGATAGATTCAATTCCTTCCGGAATTACAACACTTCTGAGATTTTCAAATCCACTGAATGTACTGTCAGATACAGATTTTATGCCGGATCCGATTTCAGCTTCCGTTACGGAATAAATTGTTTTTGAACCGTAATTATCCGAGATCGCAGAATACAATCCGTTTGTAACGCTGCCTGAGCCGAACAGATACAGCTTGCCATTATTATCAAGAACAAAGGATGTATTATTTCCACATATTCCTGTTGCAGCAATATCAGCACTTATTGCCTTGACTGTAAACTCTCTTGCAGACTGCTTGCCCTTGCTGTCCTTTACAACTATTTTTACATTGTATTCAGCTGCTGAGCCTGCTGTGAAAGACGCTGTAGTTTCTGTTGTATCCGCATCGCCAATTCTTGTCCAGAACTTTGATGTTGACTTCTTGTAGTAGTAGGTATAGGTAAAGCTGCCGCTGCCGTATTTAGCACGAGCATTCAGCTTCACTGTTCCCCCTGCCTTTACGCCGACCTTCTCAACGGACGACAGATTAAGCGGAAGGGACTTGTCAGAGAACAGCATATCATTATTTTTAGCATATTTTTCAATATATGATCCGGGTTCTCCGCAGAGTATGATTCCATCTGCATCGTTGAAGGCATATTCGGATATATATGTCACTTTTCCGCCGGTGAACATAAGTGATTCTATTCCGCCGCAGCGACTGAAGGCATTATTTTGTATTTCCGTAAGTCCTGACGGAAGTATAACTTCTTTAAGTGCTGTACAGCCGCTGAAGAAATAGGAAGGAATATTTTTGATACCCTCCGGAATTGTAACTGACTCAAGCGAACTGCAGCTACTGAATACAGAATTACCTACAGAAGTCAATGCTGACGGAAGATTAATATTTTTCAGCTTTCTGCAGTATTCAAAAGCATAGCTTCCTATACTTGTGATACCATCGTCAAGCACAGCAGTTTCGAGATTGTTGTAGTCACCGAAGCAGGATCCTGCAAGACCTGTTACACCCTTTTCTACAACTATCTTCTTAACATTGTCGGATACTTCATCCAGATTTGCATTTGCTGCCATACCGCTGCCGAATACTGTCATTGTACCCTCGTTATCTACAACATAGAATACCTCACTATTCTTATCTCCGCAGCTGCCGCTTGCAAGGGCGTCATAATTCAAAGCCTTTATTATGAATTCCTTTTCGATCTTTGCTCCGGTGCCGTCGCTTACCACTACTTTTGCACAGTAATCAGCCGCAGATCCCGGAGTGAAGGATGCCTGAGTTTCAGTTGTATTTTCCGAACCGATACGGCTCCAGGAAGCGGATGATGCCTTCTTGTAGTAATATGAATAGGTATATTTTCCGCTGCCGAATTCTGCCGCGCCGTTTATTGTTACTGTCTGACCGACCTTTACAACTCTTTCCGGTACTGTAGAGATATTATACGGAACGGTGACATCAACAAACCTGTATCCATAACTGCGTGCAATATCCTCCGCTTCTGACTCAGGATATCCGCATACAACAAGACCATCACAGTAAGCAAAGGCATCGTCATATATTTCCTCTACATTCTTAGGTATTACTACCCTTTCGAGTTTTTCGTCGGATGAAAACGCATAATCGCCGATACGGATAAGGCTTTCCGGAAGTTTCAATGTTTTCAGTGAACTGTTGTTCCTGAATGAATAATCGCCGACCGAAGTAATACCTTCCTCTATAACGATGGATCTGATCGTTCCGAGGATTGTTTGGTTTCCGTTGAACGGTGAATTATTCCAATTGAAATTCTTTATTCTGCCGGTACCGAATACAGTAAGAGTACCCTCTGTATCCACCATATAGCTTACACAGCTTGTATTATCTCCGACAACTCCGCTGCTTACAATTCCGGCATCCACTGCCTTGACTGCAAACTGCTTGTCTTCAGAATTTCCATTGCTGTCAGTAACGGTAGCCTTGACGAAGTATGTTCCTGACTTTTCAGGAGTAAATACATCACTGTCATCTGCGATTGCCGTCCATGAGCTTTCCCCTGCCATACGATAGCCGAATGAATATGTATATTCACCGCTGCCGAATTCTGCTCCTCTGGAGAGAGTTATACTTTCTCCCGGCTTTACTGCATAGCTGCTCACCGTACAATTATTCAGAGGCAGTCCTACATCAACATACTCTATATAGTCTGGACCGTTGGCAGACATTTTCGCTATCAGTTCTGCATTTGAACAGATCTGCAGATCATAGCAGTATTCAAAAGCATCTCTGTCAACACTTGTAACGCTGTCGGGTATAATTACTCTTTTCAGTGCAGGACAATCTCCAAAAGAGTAATATCCTATACTTGTAAGGCTGTTTTCAGGGAAGGTAACAGTTTCAAGATTATTCAGGTTACAGAACAGGTTATTTCCGATAGAAGTTATACCCTCTGATATAACGATACTCTTTATACTGTTACTATAGCTTCCGTTATCATAATCATCATCGTAATAATCACTTTGCAGGAATGTCTTATCAGCTGCTCCGCTGCCGAATACAAGAAGTTCTCCATCTGTAAACAGAGCGTATGAAGCCGTACTATCCGGATTCATGCTGCACAAGCCACTTTTAAAGATATTCTTTTCGGATACGAGCAATGTAAATCTCTTTTCAGACTGGCTGCCCTCGCTGTCCTCAGCGATTATTCTTACTTCGTAGATACCCTCATTTTCAGGAGTGATCGTTACGCTTGAAGCAGTTGTACCCTCGCTGCCTGCACGGATCCAGTCATCACTGCCGGACAGTCTGTAATCATAAGTGTACTTATAGCTTCCCGAGCCAAACCTTGCGGCACCTGTCAGAGTAAATGAACCGCCCTTTTTCCTTGCAGCTGCATCTATGGTCGAGATATTATCTGTAACAGCCATATCAACAAATTTGTATGAATAGTCTTTTGCAACTTTCTCAGCTGTTGAATTCTTATATCCGCATATCTCGAAGTCACTGTTAAAGCCTGAGAAGGAGGTGATCTTTGTTACTGTTGCCGGTATCCGGATACTTTTCAGTCCATGACAGTATGAGAAAGCATAGTCATTTATTCTGGTAACAGTTGACGGTATGCTGACATCTGTAAGACTGTTAAGATTATAGAAAGCATAGCTGCCTATACTTGTTACGCCCTCTTCAACTATCAGCTTCTTTACCGCTACATCACTGCTATTTCCATTTTCAGAATATTCACGCAGACGGAAGATAGAATTTTCCCATGAAAAGTCTTTCATATTGCCGCTGCCGAATATCGTTGCCGTACCGTTATCTTCTATCATATAGCATACATTATTGCCCTTATTTCCGATCTCTCCGGATTCAACGACATTTGCATTTGTTGACCTTACGGTAAATTCCTTATCAGCCGTATTACCCTTGCTGTCCTTTACAGTTATCTTTACATTATAATCTGCCTTTGAACCTGTCTTGAATGATGCTGTAGTTTCGGTCGTACCAGCGTTTCCGATACGGTTCCAGCTTGTCGAAGTTGCCTTCTTATAGCTGTAGGTATAAGTATAGTCTCCGCTGCCGAAATCTGCTGCTCCGTTTATTGTTACGGTATCGCCGACTTTTACAACATAGCTGCTTACTGTAGATTCATTATACGGCTTATCAACATCAGCAAATTCATATCTGTTTCTTTCGGCATATCTCTCAGCATAGGATCCGGCGCTGCCTACTATCAACGGACTTCTCACACCGTAGAAAGCACTTTCGGAAATATAATTTACAGTGCTGCTTACAAAAACCTTCCGCAGTTCTGAACAATAATTGACCAGATATCCGTTGACCTCTGTGATACCGTATTCAATCACAACAGCTTTTACCCCGGTGTTGCCTTTTAATGGTGACCCGTCCCAACTAAAGCCATCCACTTCTCCCGTACCGTAAATATAAACAGTACCGTCATTTCCGAGAAGATAGTAAGCGTCATCTCCGCATCTTCCCTGAGCTGCCGGCTTTTCACCGACTATCCTTACTCTTGACTGTTTTTCAGCTGTCTGACCCTTACTGTCCTTGACTGAAACTTTAAGTTCATAGTCACCTTCATCATATCCCGTAAATGTAAACTTGTTTTTACTACTGTAATCACTGAGCAGTGTCCAGTTTCCATCGCCGTCAACAGGTCTGTAATAGTAAGCATAGGTAAATCCGCCGCTGCCGTATTTTGCGTTTGCCGTCAGAGTGATCTTATCGTTCTTTGCAGCCGCATAGGTATCAACATCTGCAAAGAGGGCAGGCTTTTCAATATCAATGAATTCAATATAGTTATCTTTTGCATATTGCTCTGCATAGGATCCCTTATATCCGCAGATAACAACGCCATCGTCATCACTGAACGAATTGTACTCTATTGTCTTTACAGATGCAGGTATCTCTATAGTTTTCAGACCATAGCAGTCACTGAAAGCATTTCTGCCAATGCTTGTAACGGTATCAGCCAGGGTAACTGTTTCAATGCTGCTCTGTCCGCACAGGGCATACTTTCCGACATTCGTTACTCCCTTTTCAAAGATAACGCTCTTTACTCTGACATTCGTATCATTTTCATCTTCGTTGTAATCACCAAGATTGCGAAGCGGTGAAGAATAGCTGTCACTATAGTTATCCATATTGCCGCTGCCGAATACGGTAAGAGTTCCGTACTTATCGAGCATATAGAATACATTGTCGCCGCATTTTCCGTTTTTCAGCGGTCTTTCAGCAAGTGATCTTACCTTGAAGTATCTTTCAGATATCTTGCCTTTGCTGTCTTTTACAACTACCTTTACATCATAATCAGCCTTTGAGCCGGTTTTGAAGTATGCAATAGTTTCAGTAGTATTTGCTGAACCTATACGCATCCAGGAAGTCGTTGTTGACTTCTTATAGTAGTAGGAATAGGTATAATTGCCGCTTCCGTATTCTGCTGCGCCTCTTATCATGACCGTATCCCCGGATGCTACCGCATAGTTATCCAGAGTTGAATTGTTGAACGGCTTGGATATATCTATGAAATCATAATCATTTTCAGCCGCATAGCTCTCAGCAACAGTACCTTCTGTTCCGCAGAAAGTTATCTTATTGCCGTTTGTGTCATGGAAAGCGTGTTCACCGATAACCTGCACATTTGCAGGGATAGTTACTCTTGAAACAGATGTATCCCAGAATGAATAGTTACCAATAGAATTAAGGCTCTCCGGAAGAACTACGCTCTTTATAAAATACGAATCATAGAACATGAAGTTGCCGACTCTCGTTATGCCTTCCTCTATTACAGCAGAGGTGATATCAGAACAATCAATAAACGGAGTAACTCTGTCCGGACCGTAATCACCATCACCTATGAAGTCGCCGGTATTTCCGATACCGAATATCGTTAACTTGCCATTTCCATCCAAATAATAGGAAACACTGTTCTTATCGTCACTTGAAAGAACTCCGCTTCTTTCCACATTGTCTTCAACAGCCCTTACTGCAAACAGTCTATCTACCTTCTTGCCGGCGCTATCCTTTACAAGTGCTCTTACGATATATGTTCCCTCTTCCTCAGGCTTGAATACTGCGCTATTGGTCGAAGAAACCGCACTAAGGGTAGTCCAGGTCGTTTCACCGGCTTTCTTGTAGAAATAGCCATAGGTATATTTACCGCTGCCATATTCCGCTGTTGATGTTATGCTTACGGATCCGCCCGGCTTTACTACACATTTATCTACAGATGAATAGTTGACCGGAGTAGAAGTATCAACAAATTCAAAATCTTGGTTTTCAGCATATTCTTCTGCCTTTGAACCCGATTTACCATAGATGGTAACACTGCCAGAAAAGGCATAACTGTTTATTTCTGTAACGCTTGCAGGTATTTCTGCTTTTGTGAGTCTGTTACAACATCCAAAGGCACTATCCCCTATTGATTTTACCGTATTTGACAGTACAACTGTTTCCACATCATACAATTCATAGAAAGCGTACTTTCCTACAGCAGTTATTCCGCTTTCTATAACGATCTTTGTGATATTTTCAGACATACTTCTGAATGGTGAATTGTTATAGTTGTAATCAGCAATAGCGCCCTTTCCAAATACGGTAAGCGTACCCTTATCGTCCAGTATATAGCTGAGAACAGTATCGCCATAGCTGAAGTCACCGCTTGCAACTACATTTTCTGAACCTGATCTTACTAAGAATGTCTTTTCTGATATATTGCCTTTGCTGTCCTTGACAGATACCTTGACAT
>CACZSM010000192.1 GCA_902783815.1 uncultured Ruminococcus sp. | reverse complement strand
GGGAACAAAAGGCAAAAGTTTCGGTCAAGCCTTTTCAAAGGCTTGCGGTTTCCAAAGGCAGAGCCTTTGGTCGCACTCCGGCAGTAAGATATGCTGTCCAAAGCCGCCCGGCGGAACATATCAATTGTAAACCTACAAACATATCGATCGTAAACCAACATATATGGTTGCACTCAGGGAAAGAATGTGGTATAATAAAGAATCAGTGAATAAAAAGGAAAGAAGAGTGTAATCAATGCCGATAAAAATACCGAGTGAACTTCCAGCGCTGAAAACCCTTGAAGCTGAAAACATATTTGTAATGACAAACGAAAGGGCGGTGTCTCAGGACATCAGGGCGCTAAAAATCATAATACTAAACCTGATGCCGACAAAGATAGAAACGGAAACACAGCTTCTGAGGCTGTTAGGAAATACACCGTTGCAGGTAGATGTAGAGCTATTAAAGACAGCGACCCATGTTTCAAAAAATGTATCATCGGAGCACCTGACAACATTCTATAAGACATTTGAAGAGATAAAGGATAACCGTTATGACGGAATGATAATAACAGGAGCGCCGGTTGAGCAAATGGAATTTGAGGAGGTAGATTACTGGAAGGAGCTATGCAGTATCATGGAATGGTCGAAAAGTAATGTTTACAGTACATTCCATATATGTTGGGGAGCGCAGGCAGGGCTATATTACCACTATGGAGTACCGAAGTACGACCTTGATGAGAAGCTGTCAGGAGTATATGTTCACAGAGTAATGAATAGTTTTCATCCGCTAATGAGGGGCTTTGACGATAAAATACTCCTTCCACATTCGCGCTATACAGGAACACACAGATCTGATATAAGGGAGCATGAGGAGCTTGAGATACTTGCATCCTCAAACATAGCGGGAGTAGCAATTGTAGCGAATAAGAACGGGAGACAGTTTTTTGTCACCGGACACGCAGAGTATGACAGGAATACACTTGCGAATGAGTATTTCCGAGACAGCAATAAGGGCATACATCCGCAGCTTCCGTACAATTATTTTCCAGGAAATGATCCGAGGGCGCTGCCGGCTTTGACATGGAGAAGCTATGCGACGATATTGTATTCAAACTGGCTGAATTATTTTGTATATCAGCAGACGCCGTATAATTTATCAGATATAGGGTCATTCTGATTTGCATAAATACAACACCTTCCGGGCATACTAAGTGCGGAAGGTGATAAAGATGAAAAAGAAACGAAACCGCAAAGAGGAAGTCCGGCATCCAGAAAACAGCAGATTCAGCAGTTGTCCGGAGCATTTTGGAGATACTTCTGAATATATAGGGTTCGCATCGAACGGAATGACTGACAATGAGCATATCGACGAATTCAACTACTATAACAATTTTCTGACAGAAAAGATAAAAAAGTAGAGAGAAAAGCACAGCAGCTTGTCGGGGTAAGCCGACAAAGCTGCTGTGTGAATAAAAGAATTTTTTGAAGTCAAGGATAAAAAAGAACTCTGGAGGAGAAGTATGAAACCATATTTAGTTGATGTTCCAGTCAGGCTTAACATATGGATCAGACCGGAATGTCAGGAGAAGCAATTTGAGATAATAAAGAAAGCGCGACCAAGTATTCTTTTCATACAATCTGACGGAGGTCGTAATGAAGAGGAGTGGGAAGCGATAAAGAAGAACAGGAAATTGGTTGATGAGGGCATAGACTGGGAATGTACGATATACAGAGTATATGAAAGCAAGAATCTGGGACTATATTCCATGTCGAAGAAAGTATGTGATCTGATATGGAGTAAAGTAGATAGATGTATTTTTCTGGAGGATGACTACTTACCATCAGTTTCCTTTTTTCAATATTGTGCTGAGCTTCTGGAGAAGTATAAGGATGATCAGAGAATTGAATGTATTTGTGGAATGAATCATTTAGGCATTTCGGAAAATGTCACATCTGATTATTTTTTTTCCAGACAAGGATCAATCTGGGGAACGGCTACATGGAAAAGAACTTTTGAAGAAAGAAATTGTTTTGATTATGGCACAGACCCTTACATAATGGAACTATTGAAGCAAAGGACAAAAAGGAATCCTAATGCCTGGAAGCTGCTTAATGCTTACGCAGTGAATGAAAAACATGAAGGTCATGTTCCGGGCGGAGAGTTCTGGATAGAGTTTAATATGTATTCACAAAACAGGTTACAGATAATACCAAAGTATAATTTGATAAGTTATATTGGCTGTACAAGTAATTCTGCTCATGCAGCATCACTGAATAAAATGCCGCATGGACTTCGCAGAGTATTTTATATGAAAACCTATGAGATGGATTTTCCGTTAAAGCATCCAAAATATGTTATTCCGGATGTTGAATACGAAAAAAAGCGAAATAAAATAATGGCCTATAACAGACCTGTACGGGCTGTTTTCAGAAGAATCGACTCAGGACTGATAAAATTATTTTCCGGTGATTTTGCCGGTATAATGAGGGCTTTAAGACGAAAAAAGGATGAAAGCTGAATGATATATTGTACAAAAAAAGGCTCTGAAATTATCTGAAAAAGCTCCGGCACTGTATAAGGTGTCGGGGTTAATTATTACGGATGCTTTGACGAATTATTTTACGGAGGATATTTATGTGGGGTGGGCGAAGGTATGTTTCACTTGATCATAGTCTGAAAATGGAATTCGGTGAAAAGCTGTATAAGCTGTCATTATCGGGAGGAATGAGCTGTCCGAACAGGGACGGCAGGATCTCATACGGCGGATGCTGCTTTTGCAGCGGAAAAGGCTCAGGAGATTTTGCTGCTCCTGGAGATGTGCCTGTCAGCGATCAGATAGAAGCCGCAAAAAAACTGGTCGGGGCAAAGTACCGGGGGAGCAGATATATCGCATATTTTCAGTCATTTACAAATACATATGCTTCTGTTGAGTATCTGAGAGATCTCTATATGCCGGTCGTCAGGCGAAGTGATATTGCTGTGCTGGATATTGCAACAAGACCGGATTGTATTGAAGATGAAAAGATAGGTCTGCTGAAAGAGCTTTCTTTGTTATGTCCGGTGTGGGTAGAGCTTGGTCTGCAAACTTCAAATGAAAACACGGCTGCTCGTATGAACAGGGGCTATAAAAATGATATATACAGATCGGCTGTCAGCCGTCTGCGCGAAGCAGGAATAAGGGTAATAACGCATATGATCGCAGGTCTGCCCGGTGACAGCCGGGATGATATCCTTCGTACAGCGGAATTTGCCGCAAAATGCGGAACAGACGGTATAAAAATACAGCTTCTTCATGTGCTGAGGGGTACAGCGCTTGCCGATATGTACCAAAATGGAGAGTTTCAGGTTCTTGACGAGGAATCATACATTTCCATAGTATGCGATATAATAGCGCTTTTGCCTGAAAATATCGTGATACATCGTCTGACGGGTGACGGAGACAAAAAACTTCTGATAGCGCCGCTGTGGAGTCTTGATAAGCGTCATGTACTGAACGGGATAAACCGGGGCTTAAAGGAAAGGAATATTGTACAGGGATGCCGCGCATGAGGTGAGATTAATGGATCATTTGAATATTCCGGCGGAGGATATATACAGCCGTCTTTATAATTCAGACCGTCCCATTGTTATATACGGAATGGGAAATGGAGCTGATAAGATAATAAATGAATTTGAGAAACGAAGGATAACTGTTGATGCTGTTGCTGCGAGCGATGATTTTGTAAGAGGTCAGTCATTCCGTGGATTTACGGTAAGGAGGATCTCGGATGTACTGGAAAGCAGCCCGGATGCAGTAATAATTATAGCCTTTGGCACCTGTATAACGGAGGTCATGGACAGAATTTACAGCCTTGCAGAAAAAACTATTGTTCTTGCTGCGGATGTACCTGTGTATGGGGACAATATCTGGTGCAGAGAATTCTATGAGGAAAACCGCGGCGATATTGAAAGAGCATTTTCACTTCTTGCTGATGAACAGTCTAAAAGGGTATTTGAAAACATTATCAGTTTCAAGCTCACCGGACAGCTTGAATATCTGCGCAGGTCATACAGCAGTAAGGATGAGGTATTCAGAAGTATAATACCGCCTGGAAGCAATGAAAGCTATCTTGATCTTGGCGCATACCGTGGAGATACTATAGATGAGTTCCTCAGATATTCAGGAGGCAGCTACGAAAGGATAACTGCGCTTGAACCGGACAGAAAAAATTTTACAAAGCTGAAAAAGAATACTGCCGGCATGAAAAATATACGGCTGTTCCGTATGGGAATATGGTCGGAAGATATGGATATGAGTTTTTCGGATTCTCTTGGCAGGGGATCGTCAATAAATAACGGCGGAGGTGATACTCTGGCTGTTACAAAGATAGACACTCTTTACAGGGTGCAGCATATCAGCTATATCAAAATGGATGTTGAGGGCTGCGAAAGACAGGCAATAACAGGCGGTATAAATACTCTCAGAAGAGATAAGCCAAAGCTGAATATTGCCGTATATCACCGCAGCGAGGATATTTTTTCACTGCCGCTGTTTATTGATTCGATTTTGCCTGAATATCGCATATATCTGCGTCAGCACCCATATATCCCTGCATGGGATCTTAATATGTATTGTACTACAGAATAATAAAGGATGTTATAGCTATGATCTTGCCGAATGATTTTATTGATGAATTAAAAATAGTGCTTGGCGATGATACGGATAAATACATAACACTTTTTGAAGAAGCTCCTTTTCGGGGAATAAGCGTAAATCGTCTGAAAACAACACCGGAGCAGCTATTTTCCATGCTGCCATTTGAGCCTGAGCAGTCACCGTTTTACAGCGACAGCTTTTATCTTCCGGAAAATGCAGAAAATATCGGACAAATGCCCTTGCATCATGCCGGAGCCTTTTATGTGCAGGAGCCTTCCGCAGCATCAGCTGTAAGCCTTCTTGATATACATAACGGCGATATAGTGCTTGATCTTTGCGCTGCGCCCGGAGGAAAAACCTCTCAGATAGCATCAATGCTGGGCGGTAGTGGTCTGATCTGGTCAAACGAGGTCGTAAAAAGCCGGGCTTCAATATTGCTTTCAAATTCCGAGAGAATGGGTATTACTCACGGAGTTATTTCAAGCTGCGATCCGGAGGTTCTTTGCAGCAGACTCAGCGGTTATTTTGATAAGGTACTGGTCGATGCGCCATGCTCCGGAGAGGGAATGTTCCGTAAGAATCACAGTGCAATTTCTGAATGGAGCCGGGAACACGCTCTTGCCTGTGCAGACAGACAGCTTGCAATACTTGACAGCGCTGCAAAGGCTCTGAAATGCGGCGGTACTATGGTATATTCAACCTGTACATTCAATTATGACGAAAACGAGGGAGTAGTAAAGCGCTTTCTTGAATGTCACGGAGATTTTGAGCCGCTGGAAATTTCTCATACTGCTGCAAGAAAAGCATTTGTCGGCAACGGTATAAGGATAACGCCTGTCGAGGGCGGCGAAGGACATTTTGCAGCAGTTTTCCGTAAAAACGGTGACAGCGACACTAATATAAAGTATTACAAATATCCTTTGATTAACAAGGAGCAGAAAAAGCTTGTGCAGAAATTTATCGAGGATATATTTGTTGTATCACCGGAGCTTGTGCCAGTCATAATAGGGGATAAGCTGTATCTTATGCCGGATGGTCTGCCGGATATGGGCAGACTTGGAGTTATAAGATCCGGTATATTTGCAGGAACGGTCACAAAAAACCGTATAGATCCGGAACACGCGCTGTTTTCATGTGCGAAGCCTGAACAGCTGTGCAGAGTTCTTGATCTTCCGCCGGACGATCAGCGCATATCAGATTTTCTCAGGGGCTTTGAGATCGACTGCGATGGCAGCGGTTATACCGGAGTAGCAGTCGGAGGTATTATGCTTGGTTTCGGCAAATGCTCCGGAGGAAGGCTTAAAAATAAATATCCAAAGGGGCTTAGGAAGAACTCTTAGAATTAAGGGGTTCCCTTAATCTCAGGTATGATACAAAAAGTCCAGAGAACCACTGCATCGTGATCCTCTGGACTGTTTTTTATGCCGGATTTCTTCTTTTGTTCCTGCTTTTGCTTTTAGCTCCGATTATAGGCTTTGTAATCTTGCGCTTTCTTGTTTTTGAGCGCTCAACTACAGGCTCGCCCTCACCTCTTACGGCTTCAGCGGTAATAATGATCTTTGAGATAGTTTCATCACTTGGCGCTTCATACATAAGGCTTTTCAGAAGCTCCTCCATTATTGAACGAAGACCTCTTGCACCTGTATGGCGTTCAATTGCTTTTTTAGCAATTTCTGTAAGAGCATCATCTTCAAATTCAAGTGTAACGCCGTCCATGTCGAACAGTTTTGTGTACTGTCTGACGAGTGAATCCTTCGGTTCTTTAAGTATCCGTACAAGAGCAGCTTCATCAAGACCGTTCAGAGCCGTTATTACGGGAAGTCTGCCTACAAGCTCCGGTATCAGACCGAATTTTACAAGATCCTGTGGAATTACATTCTGCATCCAGCTTGTTGTGTCAAGCTCCACCTTTGAGCGTATTTCTGCATTGAATCCGAGAGAGGATGATCCCATACGCTTTTCAACGGTCTTTTCCAGACCATCAAATGCGCCGCCGCAGATAAACAGTATATTAGATGTATCTATCTGCACAAATTCCTGCTGAGGATGCTTTCTTCCGCCCTGGGGAGGAACATTTGATACAGTGCCTTCAAGTATTTTCAGGAGAGCCTGCTGTACACCCTCGCCGCTTACATCTCTTGTAATGGATGGATTTTCGGATTTACGGGCTATTTTGTCTATTTCGTCAACATAGATAATACCTTTTTCTGCGCGGCTGATCTCAAAGTCAGCGGCTTGTATCAGGCGAAGGAGGATATTCTCAACATCCTCGCCGACATAACCTGCTTCTGTAAGAGTAGTTGCATCTGCGATGGCAAAGGGTACATCAAGTATTCTTGCCAGAGTCTGCGCAAGGAGTGTCTTACCTACACCGGAGGGTCCAAGAAGCAGGATATTGCTTTTATTCAGCGCAACATCGTCAGTTTCATGGCAGTTTATTCTTTTGTAGTGGTTATACACAGATACTGCCAAAGATATTTTTGCTTCCTCCTGTCCGATTACATACTCATCGAGATGTTTTTTTATCTCCATCGGTTTGGGAAGTTCATTAAGACTTTTGAAAAATTCCTCATCATGTTCTTCAAAGTCATCGAAGTCATCGTTATTGTTAAGAATGGAATTGCACAGCATTACACATTCATCACAGATATAAGCGCCGGGTCCTTGTATGATCCTGCCGACTGCTCCCTGAGGCTTTCCGCAGAAAGAGCAGGCTATTGATCTCCTATCATCCTTGTTTGACATTTACGCAGCTCCTTATCGTTTTGTAATGACTTTATCAATAAGACCGTATTCAAGTGCCTGCTGAGCAGTCATAAAGTTATCACGCTCTGTATCCCTTGCGATAATGTCATAGGGCTGACCCGTATTTTCGGAAAGGATCGTATTGAGCTTCTTTTTTGTCTGAATAATATGGTCAGCGTGAATCATAATATCGGTAGCCTGACCCTGTGCGCCGCCGCTTGGCTGATGTATCATGATATCGCTGTTCGGCAGAGCGAAGCGCTTACCCTTTGTGCCTGCAGCAAGGAGGAATGCTCCCATACTTGCTGCCATACCCATGCAGATGGTTGAAACATCGCATTTGATATACTGCATCGTATCATATATAGCCATACCGTCGGTTACAGAACCGCCGGGACTGTTTATATAAAGGCTGATGTCTTTTGTTGAATCCTGACCCTCAAGGAAGAGCAGCTGCGCGACAACAAGACTTGCAGTAACATTATTTACCTCTTCGGTAAGCATAATGATCCTGTCATTGAGAAGCCTTGAATAGATATCATACGAACGCTCACCCCTGTTAGTCTGTTCGATAACATAAGGTACCAATGCCATACTAATGACCTCCTGTTAATTATATTTGACTGCAAGCAGACCTTTTATTCAAAAGTCTGCCTGCATATATGAATTATTACTCTTCCTCAGCAACAGAATTCTCCTTAACGAGATCCATTGCTCTCTGAGTTTCAATGTCGCCTGCAACATCCTCTGGTGCGAATGCAGCCTTGACTCTATCGACCTTGACATTATACTTTTCAGCCAGCTCATCGTACTTGGCAGCGATATCCTCCTCGCTTGCCTTAAGACCTTCAAGCTCTGCGATCTTCTTAAGCGCAAGTCTGAGTTTTACCTGATTTTCTGCTCTGTCACGATATGTTTCACGGAGTCTGTCCTCTGTAAGACCGGTGTACTGCATATAGGTATTCAGATCAAGACCCTGTGCTCTGAGGTTCATTGCAAATTCGTCAATAATAAGGTCAACCTGATTTTCAAACATAGCCTCCGGTATCTCAGCCTCAAGCAGATCTATCAGCTTTTCAGCAAGCTGTGATTCCTTATTGTTATCGGCATCCTTTTTGCGTGTTTCTTCAAGTTTGCTCTTGAGGTCTGCCTTATAGTCATCGAGTGTATCAAACTCGCTTACATCCTGAACGAACTCATCATTTACCTCTGGCAGTTCATGAGTTTTTACCTCATTCAGTTTGATCTTGAACTGAACAGCTTTTCCTGCAAGCTCGTCTGCGTGGTAATCCTCCGGGAAGGTAACATCTATTGTAAACTCTTCGCCAGCCTTATGACCGATCACCTGATCTTCAAAGCCGGGGATGAATGAACCGCTGCCGAGAGTAAGGCTGTGATTAGTAGCTGTGCCGCCCTCGAATGGTACGCCGTCGAGGAAGCCTTCAAAATCTATAACTGCGATATCGTCCTTTTCAGCAGCTTTATCCTCAACGCTTACAAGTCTGCCGTTTCTCTTCTGTACCTTCTTGATTTCCTCGTCGATATCCTCAGAGGTTATTTCCAGTGACAGCGGCTTATAGGATATACCCTTATAATCCTTTATGCTTGTTTCAGGCTCAACAGTGATAACAGCCTTGAATACAAGACCTTCCTTGTCAGCCTTTTCAACATCGAGGTCGATCTTGTCCTTTACGATAGCAAGACCAGCTTCTTTAGCAGCATCAACTATAGCGCCAGGATAGATATCCTTTATAGCATCCTCATAGAAAACGCCCTCGCCGTATTCCTTTTCGATAAGTCTTCTCGGAGCCTTGCCCTTACGGAAGCCAGGGAGTGCAATATTCTTTACCTGTCTTTTATAGACGGCATCCACAGCCTTCATAAAGGTTTCGCCATCGATCTCGATGACAAGCTCATAGCGGTTAGTTTCTACCTTTTCAGATGATTTAAGTGCCATTTTATTTTCCTCCATTTTAACGGAGCATTTTCTGCTCTCTGATTTTTATGCAGCGCAGCTGCAGTTCATTCTAAGGCGTCCAACAGTCAAAGACTGTCCCGGGCGGCAAAACCGCAATCAATAGAACAAACCATCTTCTATTATAATACATCCCATCCGATTAGTCAAGAAAAAAATGAACTTAAGGCAACACCG
>CACZSM010000191.1 GCA_902783815.1 uncultured Ruminococcus sp. | reverse complement strand
CCTTAACTATTCTCTTTACGCCCTCCGGAGTAGCCTGAGCATAGAAGCAGCCTTCCGGATAAACGATCATTATCGGACCGAGTGAGCAAAGACCGAAGCAGCCTGTTCTTACAACGAGGATCTCATTTTCGATGCCATTCTCCTTCAGAGCTTCCTCCAGAGCGGCAATAACCTTTTTGCTTCCCGAAGATGTACAGCCTGTACCTCCGCAGACAAGCACCTGCTTACGGTATGCTGTATGTTTAGCAAGTTCCTCGCCTTTTTCCTTAACGAGCTTTCTTACCATAACAAGTTCTTCGTTAGCCTTCTTGATCTTATTAAGTTCTTCGATAGTCATTACTGCTTTCCCCCTTCCTCAGCGATATACTTGTCAAGTATTTTGTCAACCTCTTTAGGGGTAAGCTTACCATAAACCTCTTCATCGATCATCATTACCGGTGCAAGACCGCACGCGCCTACACAGCGGCATGAATCGATCGAGAACAGACCGTCTGGTGTACATTCACCGCTCTTGATTCCGAGCTTCTTTTCAACCTCTGCCAGTATCTTATCTGCGCCCTTTACATAGCAAGCAGTACCAAGACAGACGCTGATTCTGTGTTTGCCCTTCGGAGTAAGGCTGAAACGGGAATAGAAGGTTGCAACGCCGTAAACCTCACTGAGTGACACGCCGAGTCCGTCAGCAACCATCTGCTGAACCTCGATCGGAAGATAGCCATAGATCTCCTGTGCCTCATGAAGTACGGGCAGTAATGCACCCGGAAGCTCCTTATTCTGTTCGATAACAGCCATGAGCTTTTCTTCCTGAGCCTTTGTCCCCTTAAAAGCCAGGGAATTTTCTGCCATAGGATATTCCTCCCATAAGTAATTTGAATTTCACATAGAAATTAATTATATTATACAGCATAAAAACAATAATTACAAGGATTTTATATATTTTTTTTATATTTTTTACATATTTCCAGTAAAATCCGGCTTTTTTCAGCCAGCTATTACCACTTTATCCCTGTGAATATTAGCTACAATCAGAAAAAATACGCATTTCAATTTCTCAGTTTAGTACACTAAAACACTATACCGCTAAACTTTTGGAACCTCTGTATTATTCTTCACCGTCAATATGATATTCCCTGTTTTCAAACATAGCTGTTATCTCATCTACACAGCCTTTTACTGCTTCCACTCCGAATTCCATTTCATATTTATAAAAAGAATAAAAGCTGCCCATGAGCTGATATGTTATTCTTATATTTGCATACACATTTGTTTTCAGTTCCGGATATTTGCTGAACAGTATTTCCTTTATTGCTCCCTCTGTCTTTTCAGGCAGCTTGGAAAACTGTGAGCCTGAAAACAGGATGTTTATTATATTCCTGTTTGAGTAAAATCCTCTTATAAGCTCATCAGTGGATTTACACGGATCATAGATCATTTCCCTCGGATCTGTGATAAATGTCATTATCTCATCTATTATGTTGTTCTGCAGCACATCTGACAGATCGTATATATCCTTGTAGTGCAGATAAAATGTAGCTTTGCTCACCTCTGCCTTTTCGCACAGCTCTTTTACTGTTATCTTTTCAAGCGGCTTTTTTGTCCTGAGCTCCAGGAATGCGTTTGTAATACTTCTTCTTGTTTTCTTTTCTCTGAGATCCATAGCAATTCTCCTTGTTGATTTTAGATTAGCGTATATTATTTTATTACAGACAAAAAATGTATATTGATTTGTTTTTCATTTGTGTTATATTTATTATAGTAGCAAACAATTGAATTGTCAACACAAGGAGGATAATTATGGATTTCTACAGCTTTTATACTGGTCAGATCTTCGATGCCTATAAATGGCTTGGCGCTCACTTTTCCCAGGACTCAACTGTTTTCCGTACATTCGCTCCGCAGGCTCAGAAGGCTGAGCTTCTGCTTGACGGTCAGGTCATCCCTATGAATAAAATCTACAACGGTCAGTTCTATGAAATTGAGGTCAAGGATATCGCGCCAGGTTCAAAATATGAATACCGCATCTATGCAAACGGCAGGTATGTCGATCACTGCGATCCCTACGGTTACTCTATGGAACTTCGTCCGGATCACAGATCAATT
>CACZSM010000190.1 GCA_902783815.1 uncultured Ruminococcus sp. | reverse complement strand
ATAGATTATGATAAAAATGATAAAATAAAAAAATATGGATTAAAAGATCCAAGGGATATTGTATGGCTGAAATTTACGAAGCCAGTGAATTACAATAAGAATGGATATTTAGGGGTTGTAGCTACAGGTAATGATATTAACTTTGATATTCCACCCGATGCTGAATCTTATGATAAGAAGTTAAACAATAAATATGTTTATAATTCAAGTGGCATATTGGTTCATCATGTTAATATGGAATGGGATAGTTCATTTGTATTGATGATTCCTCTCCACAATATCCCAAATGGTCATACAAGGTATGATATCGAAAAAGCCATTGGAAATTACCTGATTGAAAAGGAAGTTCCAATAATAGACTTTTATTCGCATCTCTATTAAAAAGGGGGAAAGATCTTATGCTTATTACAGGAGACATACATGGAACAATGGATATCAGCAAGTTACCGGTATATTTTGCGCAGCATGACGGCGAATTCACCAAAGAGGATTATCTGCTGATCTGCGGAGATGTTGCAGTGTGCGGTTTTGAACCTTTTGATGAGGCTGAAACAAGGAGAATATTGCATGATTTACCTGTAACCGTACTGTTCATTGACGGAAATCATGAGAATTTCGATAAATTGAACGACTATCCTGTTAATATATGGAATGGCGGCAAAGTACATTTCATTGAAGATGACATAATACATCTTATGAGAGGGCAGGTTTATACAATTGGCGGAGCAACCTTTTTTACATTCGGCGGAGCCTTTAGCATAGACAGAGCTAATCGCGTCATAAATGTGACTTGGTTTCCGGAAGAGATACCCACACAGGAGGAATATGAAGAGGGATGGACGAACCTTGAGAAGATAGGATTTGAAGTAGATTATATTTTATCTCATACCGGTCCTCGAGAGGTGGTCGCTTATATGGGTTATGATGATTCTTCTGATGAAGAAAGTTGCTTACAACAATTTTTGCAATGTGTTGCTGATAACACGGAATTCCAGGCATGGTATTTCGGACATTTTCACGAAGATGCTGAAGTCGATGATAGATTCTTCTGTTTGTATGATAACATTGTTGAGCTTTAGTTTATTGCAATACTCCGACTCAGTTTCACACAGCTCATAACATCAATTATGTAATGTTGCAAAATGCAACAACGCCAGATTTAAACAGCATATCTATACAGAGCACTTTGAGCACATCTCAGGGTACTCGTTCTTTTAAGAAAATACTTTTCCGTTTCGTAAGCCCAGATAGCTGTGAGAGGTGATTTGATTCCGTTTATCTGGCGGCAGACAGCATCAACGGCAAGGATAAATACCGCCTGATAAACATTCACGACGGAGGCAGCAACCGTGACGGCTGTGCTGTGCGTTTTGTAGCTGAGAAACTTTACAGAAGAAGCGAGCAGAGCAAGCTGTTTATCGTTGTTTCAGACGGTCAGCCGGCAGACAACGGTTACTACGGCACTGCCGCGGAGCTTGATCTTCAGAACATCCGCAAGGAATATGTAAACAAAGGCATAACCTTTCTTGCTGCCGCTATCGGTGATGATAAACCGGCTATCAAGCGATGCTATGGTGAAGGCTCTTTTCTGGATATAACCGATTTGAAAGAGTTTCCGATGACTATTGCAAAGCTGATTGCGAGGTATGCGGTAGGGTGATAGAATCCCTCACAGGCTTTATGGCTTGTGAGGAATTTTTGGGTGGGGATAAAGGTGATCTATCGAAAAAAGTTATAGAATCATCAGTCTCCAACTCTGCCTTATAAACGGTTTGACCTAAGTATCATAATTTGAATCAAACAAATCAGAATAATAGTTTTAGGAATTGTTTTCCAGAATACTGATAATGGTTTTTGCAATTCTGATCTCCGCACACCTTTTTATATTAGCAGCGAAGCCGTGAGCTTCGGGTGGTTCAGCGACAAATGCTTTCAGATCCTCAAGCTCCATCGGAATATCATGCCTGAACACAAAACCCTGTCCAAGCGCTGCAAGGCTGCCTTCTTTTTCTCCCCAACCGTCTGTAACACTAAAATAGCAAAGCTTATCATCTGTCAGAAATACTCTCTCAGAGCTGCCGATTTTGCCTATACACTTGCAAGGCGTTGAAGCATAGGATTTGTCATACACTTTCGATTCAGATAATATTACTCCTGTGAAATGGTCGTTGATGTTGACATCACCACTTTTTTGGCAGATTTTGTAAATCTCGTCCCGGTATTCTTTTTTTGATAGCATAATTATGCCCTCCTATAATATTTTTTGCCATAAGAGAGCATAAGAAAAAACACCCATCGTTACCGACAGGTGTTATACATCAATATCACCCATCGATCAAGCTTTAGCACCTTACCTTACGGCAGGTTGCTGTGCGGTCAAAGGGCTTGTCCCTCACGCACTCTT
>CACZSM010000189.1 GCA_902783815.1 uncultured Ruminococcus sp. | reverse complement strand
TTTTCAGGATACTCTTGATGAACCACATAAGCGACGAATAAAGCAGCAGACAGAAAAGCAGTGTACTTGCGATAGTATTGCCCTCATGTTCGCTTATTGCTGCGGACTTCATCTTATACCAGTAGAATACGAATCCCAGCAGACACCATACTGCAAGCAGCAGGAAGGATTCTGCGCCTATTGTCTGTACTGAACCGATCTTTGAAATAAGGTGTACGATAAGGAAGGCGGCGGAGATCAGTGTACCTGCCATACCAGTAATTATCGTTTTGCGGTCTTTGTTTTTTGCGGCTTTTTTCCAGGCGGAAGCGGAGGTATAGCCGTAGCCGACTATAGCGCCGAATGAAGTAAGGTCAACGAACCATACAAGGGCATTTCTGCCGAAGAATGAAAGCACAATACAGATCAGCATGATAAATGATATGCTGAACGGAGTTTTCAGGAATTTACTGGAGAGGATATTATCCTCAGCCATAGTTGAAAGTATCCTTGCAGTTGCTCTGTACGAGCCGATTATTCCCGTAAAAATAGCCGCTACAGCAACTATAACAAGTATTCCGACACCCGTTTGTCCCAGAAGCTGATCTGCAACATAGAACGGAGGTATGGATTCTATACCGGAAACGCTGTCAAGGCTGCCAAGATATTCCTGCCAGTTCAGAAATTCTTTCGGTACTATGGAAATACTCATAAGGGTCATAGCGATATATGTCAGAGCGCCCATGATGACAGCCAATGCAATAATAACGCCAGATCTTTTTACAGGAAATTTAAAATGAGCTGTTTCAAATGCGATCGCCTCAAATCCGGCAAAAGCCCAGGGTGAGATAAGAACAATAGTAATAAATCCGGCTGTCATGTTAAAGTTTGGGGTATCAGGGGATGCCATAACAGACGAGGGGTCAAGGTGGGGAAGAGCAATAATAGTCATTGCGATAGCGCCCACGAAAGTTATAATAGCAAAAATCGTCTGTACTACCTGTAAAAATGGTTTGCCGCCGATAAACAGCAGTGCAACGATCACAAGAGCCAGAGTAGATAGAATAAGCTCACCGAAGTAGATATCATATCCTGCTATCTGATAGTGGAAGCCGAACTGGAATGTTTTGCCGAAAACGGTACGGCTCATTACGAATAGCGCTGTAGCATTAAGGAATACGATAGTAAGATATGACAGGCTCAGGAACCATGAACAAATAAATGCGTGGTCAGCTCCGAAGGCATCCTTTGTATAGGCATACACGCCGCCCGTACTGGGTCTTTTACGCATAAGATACAGGTAGTTATTGCCGATAATAAGCATAATAACCATACCTGTGAGCAGAGAGGCTATTGCTCCGAAAGGACCTGCAAGCGGAATGAATGTAGTGCTTGGCATAACGAAGGAACCCCATCCGATGATACATCCGAATGCTATTGCCCATACATCAACTGGATAAAGGTAGCGGTCATATTTTTTTCGTTTGAAGGTATTGTTTGTATTCATAGCTTTGCACCTTACTCAGTTTATACGGCGGTCAATTTGCCATATCAATAAGTTCCTTCATGCCGTTTTTAAGTTCATTTACCATACCGGAATAGTCCATTTCCTGTCTTTTTCTGAGATATTCCGTTATTTCGCATACCGTTTTGTAAAGTGGAGTCAGCGACAGATTTCCGTAAACACCTTTAAGTGCATGAGCAGTTTCAAAGGCAGCATCAAGATTATTTTCAGATATCTGGCTTTCAAGAGCATTTATCTGATCGAGATTAAGAGTAGTCTGCACAAGCATAATATAGAAATTCTCGTCATTCATACACCTGTTAAGACCCTCTTCAGTATTTGCTCCGAACTTTTTAAGCATTTCTACAGTTATCATATTATTTTCCTCGTTTCATAAATATCATACAGCAGATTCTCTGCTGAGTTTGATTTTTGCTGCCTGTGAGATCTTGCCCTCAAGCTCCTCAGGAGGTTCAGGTTTTGAAAAATAGTAGCCCTGAATAATACTGCATCCCATATTTTTAAGCAGGAGGTACTGTTCTCTTTTTTCAACTCCCTCTGCAACCACGGGAACATTCAGGAATTCTGCTATTTCAAGTATTATAGCAACCATTCTTTTGTCCTTTTCGCTCTCGCAGACCTTTCTTACAAAGCCAATATCCAGTTTCAGAATATCTATCGGCAGTGACGAAAGCATATTAAGGGATGAATAGCCAGAGCCGAAGTCATCCATTTCTATTCTGAATCCGTCAGATCTCAGCTTGTTCACGACACTCAGTATCTGAGCATTATTGCCTGTATAGGCTGATTCAGTCACTTCAAGCATAAGGTCGCTTGTTGATATCCCGTTACTCTTTACAATTTTGAGAAGTACTGATTCAAGAGTCGGGTCGAACATATCCACTCTTGACACATTTACGGATATTGGTATTGTAACTCCAAAGTCCTTTTTCCATTTTGCGATCTGGGCTGCAGCCTGGTTCCATACAAAATGATCTACCTTTTTTATAAGACCATTTTCCTCAAAAAGCGGTATGAAAACGCCGGGACTGATTCTTCCGTGTTCGGGATGCGTCCAGCGGATAAGAGCCTCTGCGCTTACAAGCTCAGGTTCATCTTCCTCAATATTATACTTAGGCTGATAATAAACCTGGAACTGTCCCTGTCTGAGAGCCTTATCGGTATCACGGATGAGCTTTTCACAGAATAATTCTCTTTCGTGAATTTCGCTGTCATAGCTTGCGTATGAAGTTGTATAGCTGCCCCTGCAAAGGTTGCAGGCGATAGTAGCCATGTCTATTCTCTTTGAGATCGACAGCGATTTATCACAGTTTTTGTAAACACCTACTCTGACGGATACATCCGGTATTCCGGATACGGCTTCAAGTTCTTCAGTCATTCTTTTGCATAGGAAGTCATAATCATCCTGATGAGCAAGATATACATAGAAGGTATCATTATGGCTGCGGCAGGCAAGACCTATATTTTTCCTCAGGACAAGTCTGAGACATTCTGCAACTGAGTTGAGTACGATATCACCTGTCTTACTTCCGTAAAGCTCATTTATCAGGTGGAAACGGTTGATATTTATTACTGCCGTATCCGTATCCAGATTGGGATGGTACATATCAAGATCGCCGGCGTATTGCAAAAAGAATTCCTTGTTGTACAGTCCTGTAAGGGGGTCGTCCTCTACGGCTGTAAGCAGACGGCTTTCCTCTGCCAGTTTTATTGACCGGCTTATTCTTGCTCTTATGACCTCCGGCATATCATACGGCTTTGGTATGAAATCAACAGCGCCCAATTGCAGAGTTCTGATCTCCGCAGTTTTATCGGAGGTCATTACAATTATGGGAATATTTTTGAAATGCTTATCATTCATAAGTATTTCAATAAGCTCATATCCGTCCATAACGGGCATTACGAGGTCAAGCAGGATAATAGAGATCGTTTCATAATCTGCCTTGATGATATCAAGAGCCTTCTGACCGTCCTCGGCATAAATGACATCATATTCATTGCCGAGTATCCTGCCAAGCATCATACGGTTGATAGCTTCGTCCTCTGCTACAAGGATTTTTCTTTTTCGGGTTGCTTTTTCTATCCTTAGTACAGTTTTCATATTTACACTCCAATTCAATACGCTTATCACATTTTTGCTTTATCAATTTACAGTAAAAAAGCGTTTATATTGCATAGACATACACAATAATTATAATCTTTTTTTTCTTATATTACAAGATATTTATACATATTTACAAAAAAAATGTTTTATAATGTTATTATAGGTATAATTTGCTATTTATGGTTCAATTGTATTGAAATATAGTCATATTTATGATATAATAAAGTAACAAAGTGCTTATTGTTGAAAAGGTACTTGTTTATGAGATCAGAAGATGATCTTGCGGTGGGAATGGTCTGGATTGTTAAGATGGAGGTGTTATTATGGAAAAGTCTGAAAAGAAGGTAAGGACGAGTAAAAAGAATTTCGTGATAGCGCTTGCGTTGCTGCTGATGACAAATATTCTTATGGGTGCCATATTGATGTCACTGTCAAAGGCAACTCTGCGTGAGCAGATCAATCAGAGAATGTTGGATGTTGTAAATACAGCTTCGTTCCAGCTTGACGGAGATGATCTGAGAGATCTTAAGGCTGAGGATAAGGGTACGGAAAAATATGATGATGCACTGAAAATACTCAGCGCATTTCAGCAGAATATTGAACTCAAATATATCTATGGCATAAGAGATGATGGTGACGGCACCTTTTCGTTTACTATCGACCCGGATGTAATAGATCCGGGAGAGTTCGGTTCTGATATTGAATCTACTCCTGCACTGATCAATGCAGCAAATGGTAATGCGGATGTTGATACTGTTGCACACACCGACAGGTGGGGAAGGTTCTATTCAGCATACAGTCCGGTATTTGATTCCAACGGAAAGGTCACAGGTATCGTAGCGGTAGATTTTGATGCTGACTGGTATGATGCAAAGATAAATTCTCACATGGCTGTTGCTACGATCCTTACATTGATAGCTCTTTTAGTGGGTATATTTGTGTCGTATATGATCATGACGGAAAATAAGAGAAGATTCCGTAAAACAATGGAGAGTATTGAGGAGCTTGAAAATGAAACTCAGAAGCTGGATGATATGATAATGCAAAGCTCTATAAAGAAGCTCGATTTCATGCCTGACAGCAACAGCGGAATTCTCAGGACTCTTGCTTCGGGACAGATAGGCGGCAGTGAGATAAAGCATGAATATGACGAGCTTCATATGAGTATCGAAGCGGTATATAAGAAGCTGAGCAAATATGTAAGGTATATTGATTCTGAGCTTTATACGGATAATATATCCGGCGCAAGCAATAAGGCAGCCTACAGGAAAAGAATAAAAAGACTTGGCGAAGAGATAGAAGCAGGAATTGCAGGCTTTGCAATAGCGTTTTATGATATCAATGAAATGAAAAAGGTATATACTATCTATGGTTATGAGGTCGGCGACAGGATGATGTACGAATGTTCAAGATTGCTGATGGGCGTATTCGGCAAAGTAAATGTATATCATATTACCGGAGATGAGTTTATTGTTATCGTTGAGGGTAAGACTGAAAGTGAATTTGAAGCATCTCTGGAGAAGTTTGAGAAGGATCTGAGGAAGTATAATTCAGAACAGACTAATGAGAATAAGATAACAGTATCAAAGGGAACAGTAATATTCGATCCGGAAAAGTATGCTGACTACCGTACAGCATTTGTTGAAGCAAAGATGGGCTGCGATAATGAAAGAAATGAATATTATGAAAGAAAGTCCCTGCTGAGGGATATGCACCTGGATTGACAGTGTATTGATGTCTGGCACAGTTTGATTTCCGACTGTGCCGGACTTTTTTATTGTCGGGCAGATATTAGACGGTAGTCAACTTTTGTGCAATTTTTCAGAATAATACGCTGAATTTCGTTAATATAACCAAAAATTGTAAAAAATGTGTTTAATGGTTGACAAGTTTGCTTAGTTATTGTATCATATATTCGGATAATGTCAATTTAGAAATAATATAAGGAGGAATGTATATGAATAAGACATATCCCTTGACCGCAGCTCAGAATATGCACTACCGCTGGATAAAAGAGTACAAGACTCAGCAGGTGTCTGGTTTGAGTATTGTTGCCGCTTTCCATATGGATGTCAGTATCTCCACTCTGAAAAAATGTATCGAACTGGAAAAACAGAGATATTCCTGTCTCAGACTCCGCTTTACAAAGCCGGATGAAAATGGAGAGATACAGCAGTATATCGCAGATTATGAGCCGGAGGATCTGGAGGAAGTCGATCTTACCGGAATGTCGCTCCAGGAGGCTGACGATATCATGCAGAACTGGGCTTATCAGACCTTCGACGGCGATGATATCCCAATGTGTGAGTTTAAGATCGTAAAGCTGCCGGATGGCTATACAGGATTCTTTGTTCATATGGATCACCGCCTTAATGACTCTGTAGGAATTGCAGTAATGGCAACCGATATCATGAATCTGTATAAGCACTTCCAGCTCGGCGCAGAATATCCTGCTCCTCTTGCTGACTTTGAAAAGGTGCTTGTATCAGACCTCGAAAAGGCATCCAATGAAAAAAGACTTGCAAGAGCAAAACACTTCTGGGATGAACAGCTTGATGAACTCGGTGAGCCGCTTTACTCTGATATACAGGGTAAATCTGTCCTTGAGGAAGCAAGGAAAAAACATAATGACCCGAATCTCAGAGCCGCTGATATCGAAAGAAAAGAACTTTTTGTTGCAGTCAAGGATTATCAGCTTGAGGTCGATAGTATGCAGAGAGCAATAAACTTCTGTCTGTATAACCAGATCTCTCCTACAAACCTGATATTGCTCGTTATCCGTACATATCTTTCAAAGATGAATGACGGTCAGGAGGATATTACTGTTGAGAACTTTATCTCCAGAAGATCTACTCAGGACGAAATGACCTCCGGCGGAAGCAGAGTGCTTTGCTTCCCATGCAGAACAGTTATATCCGGAGATACGACATTTATCGACGCTGCAAGAAAAATACAGAACCATCAGAACCGTGTTTATATGTACAGCGGATATGATCCTGAATTTATCAGGGATGAAATGAAAAAGCGCTATAATACACCTGATGATACAACTTATGTAAGTGTATATCTGACATATCAGCCTCCGATGAATACCAGCGACCTTGATCCTGATGCAAAGAAGCTGCGTACTCATATCAAGTGGTTTGCAAATGGCGCTGCTACAAAGAAAATGTACCTGACTGTATCTCATCTGCCGAACAGAAAGCTGAACTTCTCATATCACTATCAGACAGCTCAGCTTACAGAAAAGGATGCAGAGCTTATGTATTACTATATGATGCGTATTCTTTTCAGGGGTATTGAGGATCCTGGAAGGACTATAGATGAAATTATCAATATGATCTAAAAGAAAGGGAGTTACCGCTATGGATGAAAAGTTTGAACAGAAATTTAAGGAAGTCGTTGCCCGCTACTGCTCAGTTAAAGCTGAGGATATCAAGAATGATATGAGCTTCCGTGATGATCTCGGACTCAGCTCACTCGATCTGATGACCTTCCTCGGAGATCTTGAGGATGAATTCGATGTAGAATTCAACTTCGGTGAGGATGAATCAAAACTTTCTCGTGTAAGTACTGTTGAAAGCGCAATGGAACTGCTTCAGGAATATATGGAGTGAAAACGGGAGATAATTATGAATAAGACAATCTATACATTATGGAAAACCTGTGAGGAAAAGTATTTTGAACTTCCTGCAGTGCGCTGGCTCGATAAGAAGGATATACAGGAAAGAACCTACGGCGAGCTTGCAGCAGATGTCAAAGCCATAAGAAAGGGCTTTGTTGCTGAGGGATTTTCAAAAAAGCAGATATCTCTTATAGGTACAAGCTCTGTTGAGTGGATAACTGCTTATATGGCAGTTGCTTCTACAAATAATACAGCAGTTCCGCTTGACAGTGGTCTGCCTGCTGAAGATCTGATAGACCTTGTGAGCCGTTCGGATTCAGAAGGCGTATTCCTGGATCAGAAATTTGTATCTCTTGCAGAGAAAATAAGGTCGGAATGTCCGAAAGTAAGAAAGATATGGATGCTCTCCGGCGATAAGGCTGAGGGAACAGAAACAGTAGCTGATCTTGTAGCTGCCGGAGCAGACGCTTCTGATTCTGAGGAGCCGGCAGAGGATGATATCTGTATGATCGTATTCACCTCCGGAACTACTGGAAAAAGTAAGGGCGTTATGCTGACTCAGAGCAATGTTTACTGCAATATAGAGGCTATTCTTTATGACCTTGATCCGGGTCTGGTATTTATGACAGTCCTTCCGGTACATCATGCTTTCTGTTTGTCGATGGACTGGCTGAATGGATTTATGATGGGTGCAGTGCTTTGTATAAATGACTCACTGTTCCATATGGTAAGGAATATGAGTATCTATAAGCCGGATGTAATGCTTATGGTTCCGCTGATGATCGAAACTATTTATAAGAGACTTAAATCACTCGAGGGACAGGCTTCTCCGGAGGTTCTGTACCAGAAGGTATTTGGCGGAAATATGAAGTATGTTTTCACAGGCGGCGCGCATCTTGATCCTTACTATATCGGTGAATTTGCAAAGGATGGAATAGAAGTATATGAAGGCTATGGAATGTCTGAATGTTCTCCTGTAATAAGCTCAAATAAGATAGGCGAGGGCAAGCCCGGATCCATAGGCAGACCTCTGCCAAATGTTGAAATCAGCTTTGAGAACGGCGAGATACTTGTCCGCGGAACGAGCGTCATGAAGGGCTACTATAAGATGGAAAAGGAAACAGAGGAAACTCTGAAGGATGGCTGGCTCCATACAGGAGATAAGGGCTATATTGATGAGGATGGATACCTGTTTATAAACGGCAGAGTTAAGAATCTTATAATCCTTTCCAACGGCGAGAATATATCTCCTGAGGAGATAGAAACAAAGCTGGCTCTTAATGACCTTATCAGTGAGATAGTCGTTACAGGTGAGGATAACCTGCTGACAGCCCGTATATATCCTGAGCCGGAAACAACCGAAAAGATGAGCAAAGAAGAACTACAGACTGCTTTACAAGCTGTACTTGATGAATATAATAAGGCACAGCCGACTTATAAGCAGCTTTCAAGATTGGTAATAAGGGAAAATCCGTTCCTTAAGAATTCCTCAAAGAAAATAATTCGTCATGAGGTTCTGAGGGACGAACCGAGTGCATGAGTATGTTGGAATTTGATTACAAAGAAACAGTATATAAGCATATTTCCGGGACTGATGGGCTTCCTCTTGCGGTTCTCAGGATAGAACCGAAGGATCCGGAAAATATCAGGGGCATCGTACAGATGGTACACGGAAAGAATGAGCATAAGGGAAGATATGCAGAATTTATGAGGTATCTTGCTGCTCGCGGATATATAGCGATCGCAAATGACCACCGTGGACACGGCGAAAGCGTACTTGATCCAAAAGACAGAGGATATTGGTACGAAGGCGGATATCTGGCGCTTATTGAGGATCTTCATGAGATAACGATGGAAGTGAAGGAGTACGCCGAAAAGGTATGCGGAAAGAAAGACCTTCCGGTCGTCATGCTCGGACACAGCATGGGATCGCTTGCAGCAAGGTGCTATATCAGAAAATATGATGATGATATTAATAAGCTGTGTATTCTCGGCAGTCCGTCGAAGTCGAATATGGTAAAACAAGGACTCGGTATATTAAAGGTTCTTGAAAAAACGGAAGGTATAAGGTACCGTTCACGATTGGCAAAGATGCTTATTATGGGAGTATCCTATGAGCTTAAATTCTGGAACGAGCATTTGCACAACGCATGGACAAACTCCGAAAGGGAAGCTGTTATCGAGCATAATAATGACCCTATGTGCAGATTTTTGTTTTCTATAGGCGGATATCAGGATATGCTGAAAATGGCAATGCTTGCATATTCGGGAGGGTATGTTCCGAAGAATCCGGAATTGCCAATAAGGTTTTTCTCAGGAAATGACGATCCGTGTGCGTTGTCAAAGGGAAAGTTTGTAGAAGCAATGCGTATGCTGGATATACTTGGCTACCATGATGTAAAATGCAAACTTTATCCGGGAATGAGACATGATATCCTTCATGAAAGATTCAAAAGTACGGTTTTTGAGGATATACTGAAGTTTATTGAAAGATAATTCCTTGACAAGTAATATTACAAATAAAACTGGCTGTGAAGAACTGACGGCGTTTGTCATTGTATCTTCACAGCCGTTATTTTATCC
>CACZSM010000188.1 GCA_902783815.1 uncultured Ruminococcus sp. | reverse complement strand
AGTGCGACCAAAGGCTCTGCCTTTGGAAACCGCAAGCCTTTGAAAAGGCTTGACCGAAACTTTTGCCTTTTGTTCCCGTTTGTTACCTATGTCAAAGAAGCAAGACCGCGCCCGACCAATTTTCGTTTGCTGGTCAGAGCGGAGCGCAGCGAGCGACTATCGCGAAATTGTCCAGTGCGGTCACGCACCGGCGGCACGCCGCTTGACAAAAGGGGGAAAATGATATAGAATAGACGAAGTGATAAACCGAAAATATGGCGTAAGCCGAATGAAAAGGAGCAGGTTTTGTATGATAAAATTCCAGTCTGAAATAAAAGGTAAAAAGGTGAGAATGTACTCTCATGTGCCGCTGAAAAAAGCAGGGGCTAATGTACTTAAAACATTCCATATGCTGTCAGCAAAAACGGATGTTTTCCAGCAGGGCTTTGTTATGAACTATGGCTGGTCAAGCTTCTTCATCGATAGGAGAAAGGACGAAAACGGTGAGTTTGTATATGTTGTGCAGACAGTTGATTACGAAAATAACCTCGATATGAGAACGGATGACTGTGGTCTTGCACTTATCGTCCAGAATATGCAGATGGATACTAATTTCAGAGCAAAGGTGTCAAAGCCTGAGCCTACATTCTATAAGGATAAAATACTCGTTTTGAAAAAGGCTATCAATGCAGAGGATGTCTATATGAATCGTACAGACGCTGCAAAAAATGGTGATTCAGGCTGGTACTTTGGCCTGCTTAATGATGCCGACGAGGATAAGCATACGGATGACGACTTTATCCAGGTGCCGACAAGCGATCTTATGAAGATCAGAGGGGAAGCACTCAGAGTTCTTCAGATGCCTGTAGGAACGCTTGCAGTGTTCCATAACGGAGAGATGACAACACTCGTTGATAAGGATAATAACCCACTGGAGTTCTCTACAAAAAGTGACAGAGAAAAGGCAATAGCGCAGAGAAATGCCGCTGAAAATGCTGAAAATAAAACAGAGGAATAATCACTATGTATAAACTGATATCCCGTCAGGGGAAAGCAAGAAGGGGATCATTGCAGACAGCGCATGGAATAGTGCAGACCCCTGCCTTTATGAATGTGGCGACCTGCGGAGCAATAAAGGGAGCTGTTTCTGCATTCGACCTGAAAGAGCTAAGATGTCAGGTCATGCTGTGCAATACCTACCATCTGCACCTCCGACCGGGAGATCAGAATGTCAGGAAACTTGGCGGAATACATAAATTTACACGCTGGGATGGCCCTGTTCTGACAGACAGCGGAGGTTTTCAGGTGTTTTCACTGGCAAAGCTGCGTAATATAAAGGAAGAGGGCGTGACCTTCGCTTCCCATATCGACGGACACAGAATATTTATGGGTCCTGAAGAAAGCATGATGATACAGTCAAATTTAGGCTCGGATATCGCAATGGCTTTTGATGAATGTATCGAGAATCCCGCAGAATATGACTATACGAAACGATCATGCAACAGGACATACCGCTGGCTCGTGCGCTGCCGGGATAAGATAAAAGAACTAAACAGCGCAGAGGGAGCCGTCAATCCAGGACAGATGCTGTTCGGGATAAATCAAGGCTCGACATATGATGATCTGAGAACAGAGCATATGGAAAGAATAAGAGAGCTTGATCTTGACGGCTATGCAATAGGCGGTCTTGCTGTGGGAGAAACAGCAGATGAAATGTACCATATAATAGAAGTCGTTGAAGAGCATATGCCGGAGGATAAGATAAGGTATCTTATGGGCGTTGGTACACCTGTGAATATACTGGAGGCAGTTTACAGAGGAGTAGATCTGTTTGACTGCGTTATGCCTACAAGAAATGCAAGACACGCAAATATCTTTACCTGGTCGGGAAAAAGGAATATGATGAATGAGAAATATTCCCTCGATACCGAACCGCTTGACAGTGAATGTGAATGTCCGGTGTGCAGGAATTTCAGCAGGGCGTATATAAGACATCTTTTCAAAAGCGGAGAAATGCTTGCAATGCGTCTTTGCGTAATGCACAATGTATTTTTCTACAATACGCTGATGATGAGGATAAGAGAAGCACTGGAAAATAACTGTTTTGACGAATTTTACGCAAAATACAGGGAAATCCTTGACAGGAGACTGTGATATCCGCTATAATGTCAGTGCTATTCAATATTGAAAGGAAAAGGGAATATGGATTTAATGCTTTTGGATCAGGCAGCACAGGCAAATGCTGCAGAAAACCCTATGGCAACATGGGGTATGCTTGGTTTTACGGTCATATTGTTCATTGTGATGTATTTTATCTTCATGCGTCCATATAAGAAGAAGCAGAAGGAAGAAGAAGCAATGAGATCAAGCATCGAGGTAGGCGATGATGTAACAACGATCGGCGGAGTGGTCGGAAAGATAATCGCTATCCGTGACGATGACGAAACCTTTGTTCTGGAAACCGGCAGCGATAAGACCAGAATTCGCTTTAAGAAATGGGCAATAAGCTCCATAGATACACCGGAAAAACAGAAGAAGGACGAAAAGAAAAAGGACGATAAAAAGAAGGACGATAAAAAGAAAGATGCTGAATAATCAGTATGAGGACCGGTACATTGAGTATCGGTCCTTTTGTGTTGCGGCAGAGAAGTGATACAAAAAAAGAGAGTTAAATTTGTATAGTTTTTTTTGGACAAAAATGCAAAAATTATTGATTTATCTTTAAATATTTAGTATAATATTAATGTAAAATACTGCACAAAAGGATAAGAGGTGTTTTGAAAAGCGATTTCTATAAACTGAGATCGTTTCGGAACATCTTATTTTATTCATAATGACTTTATTTTATTCTCAGTTACTTTCAATTTTGTATGGTTTGACGGAAGATTTGATGGAAATTTAAAAAAATATATAAAAATTTTGTCAAAACTATTGAAATTTCATGAAGAATTTAGTATAGTTAATTATGTAACACATCTTGAATTTTGGCAGCGTGTTAAAAATGCTTTGATTCATACAAAAAGGCGGTGAGAAAATGCAATGTAAACATTGCGGCAGTGAGTGGAAAACAAACACTCGTGCCGGTATTATCATAAGATGTCCCTTTTGCGGAGCAGAGCTTGAACAGGAAAAGGAAGATAAGCTGACATTCCAGAACGCAAAAGAAGGACTCAGATACATCATAAAGTCCTATGGCGTAGATGTTATCATTGATGGATTACAGCTTAAAACTGCAATAGATGAGCTTATGCCGGATCTTAAAAAGGAGCGCAAGGTGTTCATGGATGCCTATGAGGCAGGTGTGTGCAATGCGCTGTACCTCGCTCATGACGAACCGGAGATCGATAAGTGTATCGCAATTCTGCAGTCGATAAAGGTGTTGACTCAGGATGCGTGCATGGACGAAAAATGGGCTTGCTATGTTGTTGAAACCTATGTTTACGCATTGAATTGGAATGTGCCGATGTTCGGAATAACACCGAATATCCATATGTATCAGATTCCTGAAAATATCAACGAGTCAGGTGAGGGCGGAAGATCAGGTCCGTTCCTTATCGAGTCCGGAAGCTCCTGGGAACAGGATGCAAAGGACAGCGGAGATATGTGGAACAAACCACAGGGCGGCAGCTCGGATGAAAAGGATAATTTTGTCCTTCCGACTGGTAAATCACAGCTTCCGGAGTCATCCTCAACTGCAGAGGAGCCGGCAGCAGAAGAAAAACCGAAGTCGCCGGTATTCGACTTTACTGATGAGGCAGAGGAACAAAGACCTCAGCCACCTGTATTTGATTTCTCGGATGAAAGTAATATTCCTGAGAATCCGTTTGCAAGCCATTTGCAGCAGGCAGAGCCATCACCGGAGGAGAATCAGGTACCACAGTCACCTGTATTCGATTTCACAGACGAAGCCGAGGAAGAAAAGCCTCAGCCGCCTGTATTTGATTTCTCAGATGAGAGTAATATACCTGAAAATCCGTTTGCTCAGTATGCGCAGAATCAGCCGGAGCCGGAGCCTGAACCAGAACCAGAACCAGAACCTGAACCAGAGCCGGAACCAGAGCCAGAGCCGGTAAAAGAACCGGAAAAGCCAGCGCAGCCTGAGAATCCGTTTGCACAGCAGATGCCAGGACAGCCCGGTCAGCCAGGACAGCAGATGCCATGGGGATTCAATCCGTGGATGCAGCAGGGACAGCAGATGCCCGGACAGCCTGGACAGCAGATGCCATGGGGATTCAATCCGTGGATGCAGCAGGGTCAGCAAATGCCCGGACAGCCAGGACAGCAGATGCCGGGTCAGCCGGGTCAGCAGATGCCGTGGGGATATAGTCCGTGGATGCAGCAGGGTCAGCAAATGCCGGGACAGCAGATGCCTGCACAGCCAGAGCCGGAGCAGCCTCAGGAACAGCCTGAGCAGCCGGCAGTACCTTTAAATGAACCTATACCGGATGAACAGCCGGTAGTGCCTTCAAATGAGCCTATACCGGATGAGCAGCCGACAGTACCTTCAAATGCACCGATACCGGATGAAACATCAGGCGGCGCAGCAGAAGAAGCAGCTGCAGTTCCGGCAGGAGCAAAGATATTTACAAGTAATGATGCAAAACAGCAGAGAGGCAACCGTATAGTTGTACCTGAGGGCTATCAGGTAATCGCAGACTGCGCGTTCTCCGATAATAAGGAGATAGAGTCTGTTCAGCTCCCGTCAACAGTAACAATGATAGGCGAAAGGGCTTTCGAGAACTGCGTGAAGCTTCTTACTGTTGAAATGCCGGATACTATTACAGAAATAGGCAAGGGCGCTTTTGCAGGATGTACCAGTCTTACAAAGTTTGTTGTCCCGTCAGGTGTAACAGCAATAAAAGAGAGTACATTCAGCGGATGTGAAAGACTTAAGGAATTTTCAATACCAGCCGGTGTCAAATATCTCGGCAAGATGGCTTTCCTTAACTGTGAGTCATTGAACGAGATCGTAATACCAGATGGCGTTGAAGAACTCCCGGAAAAGGTATTCAGCGGATGCCGTGGACTTGTAAGAGCTGTAGTACCGGAGAGCGTAAAGGATATCAGAAAGAATGTATTTAGCTGGTGCGAATCGCTGACGATAGTTAATATTCCTGAGAATGTTACAGTAATCGGCAACGGCGCATTTACAGGCTGCTCATCACTTGTATCCGTCAATATTCCTCATGGACTTGAGACCATTGAATATGGCGCATTCAGTAACTGCGGCAAGCTCAAGACACTTATCCTTCCCGATACGCTTACAAATATTGAGAACAATGCTTTCAACGGTTCAAACAGGACTCTTGTTGTACGCTGCTCACATGATAATGACTATATCAGACATTATTGCAGAATGAACAGAGTAAAGTGTAAGGATATCGAATAAAGATACAGAAAAAAAGCGGAGGCGGCAGGTTCGACCTGCCGCTTTGTGCTTTACAAGGAGATGATAAAGGAATGAAGTATTTTTCAGATGCGCAGATAGAGGAAATGAAGGAAAGGATAATGTCTGATTACAGCGAAACAGAGGGAAAGCTGTATATGGCATACATAGCGAAAATAGAGATACTGAATAAAAGATATGATGAATACGGGGACTGCCGCACTGAGCTGATGAGGGCAATAGCAGAGCTTGAAAAAGCAACTGAACAATATGTACACAGAGGAAAAGCAGACCCGAATGACGAAGATGCAGATGCGTTTGAATACGAAAATTACGATTTCAGACAAACAACAGACTGATATACATGAGAAATCCCCCATTTTTACAAGTGGGGGATTTTTCCGTTCAATTAAGGGTATTTCCTCCGGCTGCAAACAGAGAGCGAACAGCAAAGGCAAGTCCCCTATGCTCTTTTTTTTCAAGAAGGGGGTCATCCTGTAGGATTGTCCTTGCAGCCGACTGGGTTTTTTCTAAAAGCTCCATTCCGGACAGATCAGCTATTTTAAGTTCCGGCAAGCCATGCTGTCTTGATCCGAAGAAGTCACCGGGACCTCGCAGACGAAGATCCTCATCTGCTATGCGGAAACCGTTATTTGTCCTGCACATTACGGAAAGTCTTTCTAAAGTGGTTTCACTCTGGTTGTCCGAAACAAGTATGCAGTAGGATCTGTTTTTTCCTCTTCCGACGCGGCCTCTCAGCTGGTGCAGCTGAGAAAGCCCAAATCTTTCAGCATTTTCTATCATCATAACAGTTGCCGAGGGAACATTAACTCCTACTTCTATTACAGTAGTGGAAACAAGAATATCTGTTTCTCCGTTAGTAAAGCTATCCATAACAGATTCCTTATCCTTCGGCTTCATCTTACCGTGTAATACGCCTATCCGACAGTCACTTAGTACAGTTTCCTGAAGGTGCCTTGCATATTCCTCGGCGGACGCAAGACCGGATACATTTTCCTCTACAAGAGGACAGACAATATAACATTGATGTCCAGCGGCAATTTCTTTTTTAAGAAAGCCGTATGCTCTGTCGCGTTTGTCGCCGTCAATGAGGAAGGTATCGACCTTTTGCCGTCCGGGAGGAAGCTCATCAATTATGGAAATATCGAGATCTCCGAATATCATAAGCGCAAGTGTTCTCGGAATAGGGGTTGCGGACATTACCATGATATGAGGGCTTTCTCCCTTTGAGATAAGGGCAGCTCTTTGAGCAACTCCGAAGCGGTGCTGTTCATCTGTAATGACAAGACCCAATTTTTTAAATGATACGCTGTCGGATATCAGTGCATGAGTGCCGATAACAAGATCAGTTTCACCGTTTGCGAGCCGTTCGTAAACGGCTTTCTTTTTTGAAGCTGTCAAAGAACCTGTAAGAAGTTCAATTTTTATTCCGGTATTTTCAAGCAGTTCAGACAGTGATTTAAAATGCTGTACGGAAAGAATTTCCGTAGGAGCCATAAAAGCGCACTGCATACCGTTTCTGATAACATTATAGCAGACTGCTGCTGCAACAGCAGTTTTACCTGACCCGACATCCCCCTGAATAAGTCTGTTCATCGGATAACAGCTTTCCGACATATCTTTGATACAGTCATCAACAGCTTTTTTCTGTGCTCCGGTAAGTTCAAAGGGAAGAAGAGCAGTAAACTCGTCCGTAAAAATATTGGATATCCTATTTGTTGTGATTTCCCGTCGAGCAGTTTTCATTTGTGCAAGACCAAGCTGCAATGTCATAAGCTCCTCGAAGGCAAGTCTTTCCCTTGCCATTGCCGCATGGATCATAGTTTCCGGGAAATGGATATTCCTGATCGCAAAGTCAAGGGTACAGAGGTTATATTTTTCAAGTATATTCTGAGGTATAGGGTCATTGACCTTTTCCGGCAGAAGTCTTATTGCCTGACGCATTGCAGCTTCTGTTTGTTTTGTAGAAAGACCGGCTGTCTGGTGGTAGATAGGGTGTATTGATGCCCTATCGGTAGTCATGACCTGCGGAGAGCTCATTTCATAGCCGAAGCTGTTAGCCTTTACGATCCCATAAAAAAGGAATTCACCGCCGCTGCTGAGCTTATCAAAGGTATATTGCTGATTGAAGAAAGTCAGCTTCAGACAGTCCTCACCATCGGTGACATCCACTTTAAGCAGCAGCATACCGCCTCTTAACCGTGCCGGAGCATAAACTTTATCGACTGAAGCCCTGATACAGCAAGGCGTATTTTCCGGAGCGGATGCTATTGTGTAGGGCATACTCCAGTCCTCGTATGTACGGGGATAGAATCTGATAAGTTCCCCGACATTCATTATGCCTAATTTAGCAAACAGTTCAGACTTTTTTTTGCCGATACCGCCAAGCTGCTCTACGGGCATTTTATATAATGACGGCATTTTTCACCGTTCCTTTCTTGCCGAGGATAAGTCACTCCCAGAAGCCCTTGCATTTTACACCTGAGCCGATCGCAAGACTTTCAAGTTCTGTTATTTCGTCATCCGAGAGTATCACTGTAAGACCTGCATTAAGACCTCTTGCATGGTCGGGTTTTGTAAGACCTACGATAGGTATGACACCCTTCGCAACAGCCCATGCAGTTGGTATTTGTGCGCTATCTACGCCGTATTTTTTTCCAAGTCTTCGTATGCAGTCGATAAGCGGAGTTATTTTCTGGAATTTCTTTTTACTGAATGAAAGTCCTCTTACAGATAGTGCCGGGAAGTGATTATCCGCATCATAATGACCGGAAAGCGCGCCTTGTTCAAGTATCATATAGCCAAAGAAAAGAATTCCTTTTTTTCTGCAAAGCTCCAGAGATTTCGATTCTCTCTGCATAGAAAGGAGGCTATAGTGGTTCTGAATGGCATCGAGTCTGCTTCCGTTAGCGTGAAGGACCATATCAGCAAGACGGATCTGATCGGCATTAGCATTTGATATGCCAATACTTCCAATAAGACCTGTTTTCTGTATTTCAGCAAGCTCTTTCATATTATCAGTAATATTCTGGGGGCTGTGCAGCCAGTAGATATCGGCTTTTTTTACGCCAAGTCTTTCCAGACTTCCTTGGACAGCCTCAGTATTTTCACCTTTTTTATATTTTTTTCCAGGGAAGTGCTTTGTAGAGATAATAATATCCTTATCCTTGATAAGACTTCCGAGCAGGCTTTCAGCGCTGCCCATTCCATAGACCTCAGCAGTATCCCAGAAGTTAAAGCCGAGATCATAAGCGGTATCAAAAGTTTCACGAAGGGTCTGTTCATCGTAGTTTTTTCCAAATACGAATTTACCGCCATTAGTTCCAGTACCCCATGCCCAGGTACCGATCATACAGGTATCAATTGTTTTTCCGGAAAGAGAGTATCTCATATTACTCCTCCTATTTATAATATTTTACTGAATATATTATAACACGGAATTGGAGAATAATGAATAGTGAGAAATGATAATAGATAGGGAATTTTTATCACTTAGATTTTTTTCAATCTCTGTATATGTCAAACATCTCATAGATACAAATAATCTTGATTTTTCTGCTCCATATGGTATAATTGACATAAAGAAGCAAATAACAAGGGAGAGTGCCTCCTATGGGAGAAAAAGATGCAGTAACAAAAACTTTGGAATCATATGAACCGGTATTCGCAGATATTGTGAATGTATTGCTTTTTGACGGTGAAAACATCATAAATGCTGATGATCTGTCATCTGCTGAAAAAGAGTCACAGTATAAAGTGTCCGGAGAGATCAGAAGTCAGGAGAGGGATGTTTCAAAATTCTGGCAGAACACGCATATAAACATAGCGTTTATTGGTATAGAAAATCAGATCGAACCGGATAAATTTATGCCGCTCAGAGTAATAAATTACGATGGAAGTGTGTACAGAAACCAGTATAAAGAGATTCAGCAAAAATCGGATAAGATATGCTACCCTGTTATTACATTGGTAATATATTTTGGCAAAAAAGAATGGGTTTACGGAAATAATCTACATTCCTGTCTGAAAATACCTGATGTACTGCTGCCATATGTGAGTGACTATAAGGTAAATTTATTTTCGATAAAGGATATGCAGCCGGAACAGATCAGAAAATTCAAATCAGATTTTCGTGCGATAGCAGAATTTTTCTACGCGCTGAATAATGGTTCAGAATATCATCCCTCAGATCAGGTGTTAAAGTATCCGGAAGAAACACTTGATATGATAAGTGTATTTTCTGATGACGGACGGTTCAGGGATGAATACAATGCAATAAAGGCTACTCAGAAAGGAGAGATTACAATGTGTGAGATCTACGATAAGATACTTATGCAAGGCGAAGAGAAAGGAAAAGCAGAGGGCAGACTTGAAGGAAGACTTTCTGCGCTTGCTGATCTTGTGAAAAGTGGGATAATAACAGCGATTCAGGCAGCAGAACAGGCTAAAATGACTGTTGAAGAATT